>JAFRAF010000294.1 GCA_017405545.1 Oscillospiraceae bacterium
GCTCGGCGTCCGCGCAGTCACTGCAGCAGCCGCTCTCGCAGTCACAGGGATCCCAGCTTCTTGCCGTGTGCAGGGCCTGCAGATCATCGATCTCGGCGTTTGTCTCGTCAATGTCGGAGGCGAGGGAGTTGACCTCCTCCACCAGCTGTACAAGCTCGGGCGCGGGCTCATCGCCGAACATATCGCAGTAGAGCTTACCTATGTTCCTGTAGCTTTTCTTCAACGATTCCTTTGCCGCGGTGTTCTCCGCAGTGAGACGGGTTATCCTGGCAACGATGGTCGTCTTGTCCGCAATAAAGCCTGCGGCCTCAGCTGCTCTTCTTTTGATCTCGTCAAATGTAGCCATTTTCAATACCTCCATGTTTGAATTGTTGATTTTTCTAATTCTTCGCACCTGACTTCTGTTCTCCCCTGCCCTTTAGCGCGTAAAGCTCAGATGCGTCATGCTTTACAGCGACCTTGTTGATGATTAGAAATGCCAGACTGAGAATAAGTACCGCCGCCGATACGATCATCGACGCGCTGACAGTATGACCGAAGAAGTTCACATAATAGACATGCGTCGCTCTGATGCTCTCGCACAGGCATCTGCCGAAGCAGTACCAGGCCAGATAACATACAAATATCTCACCGTCATACTTTCTTTTTTTCGACATGAAATGCAGTATCACAAAACCAAGTGCATTCCATAACGATTCGTACAGGAAAAGCGGATGTACGTAGATGGTCTCACTTTGGGTGGTAAGCCCCATCCTCCAGGGCAGGTCTGTTGCAATTCCGTATAATTCCCTGTTTACAAAATTTCCCCAGCGTCCCACGGACTGCCCGATAAGCAGGCCCAGGGCGCTTATATCGAACAAGGCGCCGGCCTTGATCTTCTTAACCTTTGAAACCGCGATTATCGTTATTATTACGAAGAGCAGGGCGCCGAATATCCCGGAGCCGCCCTCCCAGATTTTGATAATATCGATCGGGTTGTCCCTGTAATCCCCCAGATTGAACACCACGTGGTATAATCTGGCGCCGATTATGGCAAGGGGCACGCCCCAAAGGACAAAATCTATTATATCCTCCTCGGCAAGGCCGAAGCGTTTTCTTACCTTAAGGGCATAGAGCACGCCCAGGATAAAGCCAAGGGCTATGATCACTCCGTACCAGTAGAGCCTGAAACCGAACACGGTAAAATATCTGGGGATATCCAGCACGAAACCGTCGCCGAGCAGAGGGAAGCTGATAAGTGCATCGGACATGGGCTATCCCCCTTACTGCCCTACGGGCCGTATTATCGACAGGGCTATTCTGTCCGGCACAAGATTTTCCCCGATGAAATCCAGCGTCTCTTCTTCGCTTATGCTCTCAAGCAGCTCAAAGGCTCTGAGCGGCTCATATCCGCCGAAATGTCCTCTCGCGGCGCTGTAGCATATGCTGTCCAGGGAGTTGAGCTCACGGAGTTTCATGCCGTACATGGCCTTTTTGCCCCGCTCAAAGAATCCCTTTCCGAAACCGGACCGGCTTATTCCGAGTATCTCCTTTTTGATCTCCTCGCAGACCTTGTCCGGTTCCCGGCTCTCGCCCCCGAAGAGGGTGTAGGCGACGCCTGCAACGGACTCATATCCGGCGCTGAAATCATAATCGATGAGGCCGTCGCTGTACAGCCGTGAGTACAGTCCGGAGCCCCTGCCCATGAGCAGTCTCAGGGCCAGGTCCCCGCACAGCTCCTGCCGCAGCGCAAGGGTCCCGTCCTCGGGCAGCACACACTTCGTGCCGCCGTAGAACACGGGGGCGGACACCTCCATGCAGCGCTCGAACCTGCGCTCAAACGGCTCTCTGCCCTCGTCAGGTCCGTAGTCCCTTACAGGCACATCCGCGGGCTCTTTGGGCAGTATCTCCCGTGCAGCTTCACAAACCATATCCGGGTCAACATCGCCGGCGACGCACAGGGCCATATTTGAGGGGTTATAAAACACCTTGTGACAGTTATACAGGGTCTCGGGGCTTATTTCCGCTATCGACTCCACGGTCCCCGCGACCGTGTCTCTCGCCGGGTTGTGGGCAAACAGGGAGCGCAGCAGCCCGTAGTACAGGCATATGCCGGGGTTGTCCTCGGTCATCCGAATCTCCTGACCTATTATACCCTGCTCTTTGCTTACACTCTCATCGGTAAACCAGGGCTGTGAAACAAAGCTCAGCAGCGTATCCAGATTATCCCTGAAGCCGTCCACACTCTCAAAGAGATATGCAGTCATATCTGAGGAGGTAAAGGCGTTTGCCGTCGCACCCTTTGCATAAAGGGTCGTCAGCGCGTTGCTGCCGTCGCTCATATCGAACATTTTATGCTCAAGGAAATGGGCTATCCCCGCCGGCGTATCGTACCATTTGTCACCCAGCTTAAAGCGTCTGTCCGCGCCGCCGTATTTAGTCGCGAAGAGAGCGTAGGCCTTGTTGTAGCCCTTTTTCTCTATAACATACACGCTCAGGCCGTTGTCCAGCCGCTCGGTATGGACTCTCTCCCCAACAGAGGGGTACTCTTTAATCTTCATTTCCATCCTCCTGCGGACCGTTGAGGAAATAAACCGTATCGGGCATTATATCCCTTGCCGCGCTCAGGACATCCTCAGCCGTAACCGCGGATACCAGCACAGCTAACTTTTCCGGTCTGAGGATAAAGTCGCCCAGGGTCTGGTCCAGATAGTATTCGTCGAGCCTGAACTGCTGGTCTGCGACCGTTTTGAGATTCGTAATCAGGTATTTCTTAGCCGACTCAAGCTCGTTTTCCGTAAAGTCGCCCTTTCTGACCGCCTCCAGCTGGGTCAATATCTCACTGAGCGCCTCATCGTACTTGTCAAACTCTATACCCGATGACACCAGCATTATACCCTTGCGCCAGTCAATGGACGAGCTGGCGTAATAGCACAGGGACAGTCTCTCACGTACATTCATAAAGAGCTTGGAGGTGACCGAGCCGCCGAACATGGCGTTAGCTACCATCACCGGAGCCCGCTCGTTCGTAAGGGCGATATCGCCCAGTCTGAATCCCACGGCCAGCTTTCCCTGGGTCACATTGAGGTGGTCTGTATAATATCGCACGTCGGCCTTTGCCGGCGTCGTTTTTATCTGTGTCGCGGGCATGGGCTCGACCTGCCCCCTGGGCATGGCAGCGAACTCGCTTACGACAGCCCGCTCCACCAGCGTCTCCCTCGCAGAGCCGCAGTAGATGATCTCAATATGAGCCGTGCTCAGAACCTGCTTATAGTGCTTTGTCAGTCCCACAGCGGTGATTTTTTCGGCGTTTTTCTCGGTGCCGAAGCGGCCCGTACCGTAGGCCTCCCCGCTGCACATGAGTTCAAACAGCCTGTCAGTGGCGTAGGCACGCTTATCGTTGACCGAGGAGCGAATATCGGATATAAGCTTCTGCTTCTCACTCTCAACATAGTCGCCCCGCAGATGCCCTCCGCTGGTGGCCGGTGAGAGCAGCAGCTGCGCGAGCAGCGCTGTCACCTTATCAAGCACATGCTCGCCTGTCGGCACATGACGGTCATCGGCGAAGCTGGCGTAAAAGCCCACGCACTGGACCTCGCCCTTTTTCCTCACCACCGGCACGATCGACAGCCCGAAGAGCTCGTCAAAGGCGGCCGTAAGGCTCTCTATATCCGGATAGGCGCTGGTTCCCCTGAGCAGGACCCGGGGGATAAGCGCGTTTTTCGCCGCGTCCGCGCGGCTGAGCGGCAGCATCATATTCACCGAAATACTGCCGGTTTTAAACTGATCCGTCTGCAGGCAGGTGAGATATACACCCGGAAGGACCTGCTTTCTGTTAGATACTTCCATTATCCTCCCTCAAATCGCGGCTTTTAAACCCGATTGACAAGCCGCGGGCTTCAGCGGAACAGAAGCCAGTCATCTTTTCCCGCGGGACACAAAACCGCTCCGCGCCCGTCGGAAGAGCAATACAGATACAAATTGCATTTACAGCTAAGTTATTATACAACATTTGCGTAGTGTGCGGTAATTATTCTCAGAAATTTAAAATATTATGATCCCCTTCTCCGGACAGTCCCTGCCGTTCACCCTTACATCATATCCTTTAGCTGTTTTCTTCACCGCGATATCCAGATCTTTGCCCATCAGCCTCAGATGTGCGCCGTATCCGTTCCAGTTCGTGGGCAGGGCCGGTTTAATGACCAGTCTGCCGTCCGCGAACCGGATACCCAAAAGCTTCTCCGTTACAGCCCTGAAGTACCATCCCGAAGCGCCGGTATACCACGACCAGCCGCCACGCCCCGGATTCAAAGGGTCCGAATATACATCCCCGGCGAGGACATAGGGCTCCGCCTTATAGCTGCTCTCATCATGGGTCGCCGGCAATATGGTCCTGAGCATTTCATAGCCCTCGTCCGGCTCTGCGCAGTCAAAAAGCGCCATTGCCAGCCAGACAGCCGCGTGGGTATACTGGCCCCCGTTTTCTCTGAATCCGGGGTGATACGCCCGGATATATCCGGGATGATTTCCGCCCGCTCCGTTAAAGGGCGGGTCCAGAAGCTTAATGATGCACTTCTCTCTGTCAAACAGACTTTCCCTCGCGTTCATAACCGCCTTTACGGTCATGTCGTCAGCGCCGAGGCTGAACAGCGCGAAGCTCTGAGCGACGGAATCTATTTCACACTCGGCGTCGCCTTTTTTCCCCAGGGGCGTTCCGTCATCGTAGTATCCGCGCAGAAACCAGCCCTCGCAAAATGCGCCCTTGACAGCATTTCTCAGCTCATCCGCCCTTGCTCTGAACAGCTCCGGCCAGTCGGTTTTACCCAGCTTTTCGCACAGAAGAGCCATTCTGTCCAGCACTATTGCGCCGAAGCAGCTGAGCCACAGGCTCTCGCCTCTCCCCCCGGCGCCCACGTCGCTCAGACCGTCGTTCCAGTCGCC
>JAFRAF010000037.1 GCA_017405545.1 Oscillospiraceae bacterium
CTCCAGCTCCTCAAGCGCGCCGCAGGTCTGCAGAGCTGCCATGAGCTTCTCCGCCGCCCGTCTGACTGCCTCGCCTGTTATGGCTGTCTGCCGCGAGGCCGTGGATGTCCCCGAGTCGGGCGTGCGCAGAGTGTCGGGCTTTTCGACGACTATCTGCGAGGGATTAAGTCCGCTTGTCTCACAGAGCATCTGCAGCCATACCGTGGCCGCGCCCTGCCCCACACAGGCCGCCGAGCTGCGGATGTGTACCGCGCCATCCTCAACGCTCATGATACAGCGCCCCGTGTCGGGTATGCCCACACCCACACCGCTGTTCTTGAATGCACAGGCTATTCCGGCGCATTTTTCCTTTTCAAAATCCTCCTTCACCGCCTCAAGGCACTGCACAAGGGCGGTGGACTCGTCGGCAATCTGGCCGTTGGGCATCACCTGTCCCGGCCTTATGGCATTTCTGTAGCGTATCTCCCAGGGGGAGATGCCCGCCATCTCCGCCAAAACATTCAGATTGTTCTCTGCGGCGTAGCTGCTCTGGGTCACGCCGAAGCCCCTGAAGGCTCCGGCGGGCACATTGTTGGTATACACAGCCATGCCGGTGATATCTATATTGTGGTAATTATACGGCCCCGCCGCGTGGGTACAGGCCCTCTGCAGCACCGGGCCGCCCAGAGAGGCGTATGCCCCGGTATCCGATATTATGGAGGCCTTCATACCGGTTAGATACCCGTTTTCGTCGCAGGCGGTGGTGAACTCCATCTCCATGGCGTGGCGCTTGGGATGTCGCTCTATGCTCTCCTGCCGACTCAGCTTCATTTTTACGGGTCTTTTCAGTATCCATGCAGCCAGTGCCGCGTGGTGCTGCACGCTCATATCCTCTTTGCCGCCGAATGCGCCCCCCACCAGCATGGAGGTACAGCGCACCTTTTCCGGCTCAAGGCCCAGGATGTGGGATATCTCCCTCTGTTCATCGTATACGGACTGCCCGCCGGTGTAGACACGAACGCCGTCCCCCTCGGGGACCGCAACGGCGCACTCCGGCTCTAAAAAAGCGTGCTCGCCGAAGGGCAGTTTGTATTTCTTTGTGACCTTAAAGGCCGAAGTCCTGATGGCCTCCGAGGCATCGCCCCGCTTCAGCCGCTCCATACTCAGGACATTGCCGTCCTCGTGTATCCGCGGCGCACCCTCCCTAAGGGCATCAAAAGGGCTCTTGACCGGCTCCAGCTCCTCCCATTTCGCGTCTATAAGGGAGATTATCTCTTCAAGGCTCTCTTTTTTTTCGGATGCGACAAGAGCCACCGCGTCGCCCACGTAGCGGCTTATCTGACCGACGCCGATAAGGGTGTCCCAATCCTGGACGATATGGCCCGACTTGTTGTTTGGCACGTCCTCCGCCGTTATAATCCCGGCGCAGTCCGGATGTTTCTTTGCCTTTTCAAGGTCCAGAGATACAAGTCTCGCCCTGGCGCAGGGAGGCCTCAGGGCCCGCAGATGCAGCATGCCGGGCAGGTGTATGTCGTTTGCATATTTCCCCAGTCCCAGCACCTTTTCTCCGGCGTCTATCCTGTGGAATATCCTGTTTATTCCGGCAGAGTCCTCCTGCACGGGGACGGGCTTCCCCTCGCGGAAAAACTCCGCCGCCAAAAGTATGGCTTTCTCTATCTTCTTATATCCGGTGCAGCGGCAGACATTTCCCTTTATGGCCTCGCGCACGTCCGCTATCCCGGGC
>JAFRAF010000295.1 GCA_017405545.1 Oscillospiraceae bacterium
GACTGGACTATGCTGAAACTGCGGAGCTCCTCTGCAGGCGCTTCGGCTTTAAAAAGAAGCCAGAGGTCACCGTGCTCGGCATAGGACCGGGAGACGGCGGGGCCATGACAATCCAGGCACGCAGAGCCCTGGACGAGGCCGAGTGCCTTATAGGCGCGCCCAGAGTACTGGATTCGGCAGATACACGGGGAAAGCGCCGTATTGAAGCCATCTCCTCCGCAGATATCAGGGACGCAATTATCAACAACAGCGGATACAGCCGCTTCGCCGTGGTGATGAGCGGCGACGTGGGCTTTTTCAGCGGAGCGAAAAAGCTTCTGCCCCTGCTGGACGACTGCGTTGTCACAGTCCTGCCCGGCATCAGCTCTCTTGTTTATCTCTGCTCAAAACTCGGCTGCGGCTATGAGGATGTCGTCAGTGTGAGCCTTCACGGCAGGGACAGGGATATTGCGTCAGATGTGCGGAGAAATCCCCGTATATTTGTCCTGACGGGAGGCTCGGACGGAATGAGAGAGCTCTGCCGCAGGCTGGTTGACTCGGGTCTGGGCCAAGTCAATATGCACATAGGCGAACGGCTGAGCTACCCCGATGAGAGGATAAGCTCCGGCACGGCTCTGGAGCTGTCAAAGGGAAACTACTTCGCCCTCAGCGTGGCCCTTATAGACAATTCGAACGCAGAGGGCTCCTTCAGCTTTGGACTGCCTGACAGCGCATTTCTGCGCAATACGGAGGGCGAAAAGCCCATACCCATGACCAAAAGCGAGGTCAGAGCCGTCTGCCTGTCAAAGCTACGGCTGACAGAGAAATCTGTGTGCTGGGACGTGGGTGCCGGTACCGGCAGCGTGTCTGTAGAGATGGCCCTGGCTGCACGCCGCGGCCGGGTATACGCCATAGAGCGGCGGAAAGATGCGGCTGAGCTTATCCGGGCAAATGCCGAGAGCTTCGGCCTTGACAATATTGAAGTCGTTACAGACTCTGCGCCGGAGGCATGCAGAAGGCTTCCTCCACCCAGCCATATATTCATCGGCGGCTCCTCCGGACAGCTTTGGGATGTCATTTCCCTCGGGCTGGAAAAGAATCCCTCAGTGAGAATAGTCGCCACCGCCGTTACTCTTGAGACGGTTTCAGCGCTGACAGATTGCATGGTCAGATACCCCTTTGACGAGACTGAGGCCGTTTCCCTGTCGGTTGCACGGGACAGTAAGGCAGGTACATACCACCTGATGCGGGCCGAAAACCCGGTGACTGTCTTCACCATGCAGGCAAAGGAGAAAAGCCGATGAAGCTTCCGGTGCTTGCGGTGCTGCTGGGGTTGATACTCGACTTGATCATAGGCGACCCCCATGGGCTCCCCCATCCCGTCGCAGGGATAGGCAGACTCATCTCCGCACTTGAAAAGCTGCTCAGAAAGCTGCTGCCCAAAACACCAAGAGGAGAACGTGCGGCGGGCGCGGTTTTATGGATTCTTGTTGTCGGAGTGAGTTTTGCGCTCCCATTTTTCATATTGCGTTTCGGCTATATGATAAACCCCTGGCTGGGCTTCGGTCTTGAGAGCATAATGTGCTGGCAGATACTGGCAGCGAAAAGCCTCAGGGCGGAGAGTATGAAGGTATATAAGGCGCTGGAGTCCGGCAGTCTGGAGGATTCCCGCTATGCTGTCAGCATGATAGTCGGGCGGGACACAGTCTGTCTTGACGACGCCGGCGTAACAAGGGCCGCTGTGGAGACAGTAGCCGAAAACACTTCCGACGGCGTTATCGCTCCACTTTTGTTTATGGCCATAGGCGGGGCTCCGCTGGGCTTTTTTTACAAGGCCGTAAACACCATGGACTCCATGCTGGGATATGTTGAGCCCCCATATAAGGATATTGGCCTCGTGCCTGCAAAGGCGGATGACGTGATGAATTTCATTCCCGCCCGCGCAAGCGCTCTTTTGATGCTCTGCGGCGGCGGTATCCTGGGTATGGACTTCAAAAACGGCTGGCGCATATTCCGCCGCGACCGTCTTAAGCACGCAAGCCCCAATTCCGCACAGACCGAGTCAGTCTGCGCCGGACTGATGGGACTGCGTCTCGCGGGCGATGCCTGGTACCACGGCGTTCTGCACAAAAAAGAGTATATAGGCGACGAGATCAACCCCATTGAGCACGCGGACATTCCCCGCGCATGCCGCCTTATGTATATGACGGCCTTTCTCGCCCTGCCTCTGAGCCTTGTGATCAGATACTTTATCCTTCCGTGAAGGAGGCGCCATGTATTATAAACAGAAAAATCCCCACGGCGGAGCCGCCGCAGAGATAAGCCTTGACTTCTCAGCTAATGTCAATCCCCTCGGCATGCCGAAGGCGGCTATGGACGCCGCAAGAGACGCCTTGAACAGGGCGCATCGCTATCCCGACCCCTTCTGCACAAGGCTCGTAAAGGCCATATCCGAGTACGAGGGCGTTCCAGAGTCATATATACTCTGCGGCAACGGCGCGGGAGAGCTCATATATACATACTGCTCCGCGCTCCGTCCCCGCCGGGCTATGGAAACGGCGCCTGCTTTTTCAGAGTATTCCGAGGCGCTTGGGCTGGTGGGCTGTCATATCATAAGATATCCCCTCGGCATGGACTTGGATTTTATGCTCGATCCCGCTTTTCTTCCAAAGCTGGCAGAGGAAAAACCGGAGGTCCTGTTCCTCTGCAACCCGAACAACCCGACCGGGCGCCGGATCGATAGCGGCCTTTTGGAGGAGATACTGTCCCTTTGCGGTCATATGGGCACACGCATCCTCCTTGACGAGTGCTTCCTGCCACTGAGCCTTGACGGTGAGGGCAGTATGATAGCGAAACTTTGCGAACACCCGGAGCTGTGCATACTCAGGGCGTTTACCAAGAGCTTCGGCATGGCGGGTCTGCGTCTCGGCTGCGTACTCAGCTCCGACAGCGCACTTCTTCAGAGCATGAGCAGACTCCAGCCTCCCTGGAACGTCTCCAATGTGGCTCAGGCGGCGGGCATTGCCGCGCTGAGCGATAGCGCCTTTCTTTCAAAAAGCAGAAAACTCATTGTAAAGGAGCGGGAATACATATCGTCTGAGATGGGCGCTATGGGCCTGTGGGTCTGCCACTCGGAGGCCAATTTCATTTTGTTCCGCGCCGCCGATAATTTAGATATAAAAATGCTCTCAAAGGGCATTGCAATTCGGAGCTGTGAGAATTTTATCGGTCTCGGCCGGGGCTGGTACCGGGCTGCTGTCCGGCAGCATCATGAAAACGATGCCTTTATAAAAGCGCTGCGCGAGATCGTGGGGTGAGGAATATGGCAAAATGCATTATGGTCCAGGGCACTATGTCAAACGCGGGCAAGAGTCTGCTTTGCGCAGCCCTCTGCCGCATTTTCAAGCAGGACGGGTACCGCGCCGCCCCCTTTAAAAGCCAGAACATGGCTCTAAACAGCTTTATCACACGCTCCGGCGGGGAGATGGGCCGGGCCCAGGTGGTGCAGGCGGAAGCCGCCGGCATACTGCCCGACGTGCGCATGAACCCCATACTGCTCAAGCCAACCACAGACGTGGGCAGTCAGGTGATAATAAACGGCCACGCCCTCGGAAATATGAGCGCGATGGAATATTACCGCCGAAAAAAGGAGTTCATCCCGGCGGTACTGGAATCATATAACAGCCTCTCCAGAGACTGCGATATACTTGTGATAGAGGGCGCCGGAAGCCCTGTGGAGCTCAATCTGAGAGATGACGACATAGTGAATATGGGCTTTGCGGCCCTTGTGGACGCGCCCGTCCTGCTGGTGGGCGACATTGACAGGGGCGGCATCTTCGCGCAGTTATACGGCACAACCGCCCTGCTCTCTCCCGATGAACGGGCAAGGGTCAAGGGCCTTGTGGTCAACAAATTCCGGGGCGACAAGAAGATATTCGATTCCGGCATAAGCATGCTTGAAGAGCTCTGCGGCATCCCCGTGGCCGGTGTCCTGCCATATATGCACGTGGATATCGACGATGAGGACAGCCTCACCGAGCGATTTGCGGGAGACAGAGAGCGAAAGCTGATAGACGTGACGGTCGTCAAGCTGCCACGCATATCAAATTTCACAGATTTCAGCCCCTTTGAGCGCTATAAAAACGTCTCCCTCCGCTATATCTCAAAGCCCTACGAGCTACGTGACGCCGACCTGATCCTCCTTCCAGGGACGAAGAGCACTATTTCAGACCTCAGATGGTTGCGGGAGAGCGGCATGGAGTCCGCGCTTAAAAAAGCCGTCAGCGGCGGGACTCCCCTTTTCGGCATATGCGGGGGCTTCCAGATGCTGGGGCGCTCTGTCCGCGACCCTGACCTGGTTGAGGCCGCGGGTATATGCGACATAGACGGTATGGGTTTGCTTGAAATGGACACGGTCTTTATTGGCGAGAAGATACAAAGTCAGACAAGGGGCGTGTTTGAAGGCGTCGAGGGTCTGCTCTCCCCTCTCAACGGACTTGAATACGAGGGCTACGAGATACATATGGGCAGAAGCGAAAGTAAAATCCCGCCTCTGATGGGGCGGGGGAAGGTTTACGGCAGCTATATCCACGGACTGTTTGACGCGCCCGGCATATGTGACGCCGTATTAAAGGCCGTATGTGATGACAAGGGCGTTGCTTTTGAAGCCCTGAGTACCTTTGACCCGCTGGAGTTCAAGCAGAACCAATATGATCTTTTGGCCGACACAGCTCGGGCAAATCTCGACATGGAGCTCATATACAAAATAGTCGAGAGGCAGATCTGAGAGTCCGGATTCCCGGAGCTTTTATACATGATTCATACTTTTGCCGCAATACTTAAAGCGGCGGAAAGGAGATGGCTATGGACAGAACTGACAGCTGTGTCCATCTGTACTGCGGAAACGGAAAGGGAAAAACAACAGCCTCCGTGGGCCTTGCCCTTCGCGCCTGCGGAGCTGGAAAACGGGTACTGTTTACCCAGTTTTTCAAAAACGGAAGCTCCTCCGAGATATCGGCGCTTAAATCCCACGAGGGCGTGACCGTATACGTATGCGAGAACTATCACGGCCTGTGGCACCGCATGGATGAGGAGCAGCGAGCCCGGGCAAGAGAGGATTACACCGGGCTTCTCCGCCGGGTCCTGAGCGAGGCGAAAAAGGGCTATGGCCTGCTCGTTCTGGATGAGGCGGTCTCTGCCTGCAAACGGGGCATTATCCCCGAAAGCGAGCTCATCGACTTCCTGAAAAACCGTCCGGAAGGGCTGGAGGTGGTCATAACAGGCAGAGAGCCCTCGGATGCGCTTATGGAGCAGGCCGACTATATAACCGAGATGAAAAAGCTGCGGCACCCCTTTGACAGGGGCATAGCCGCCAGACGGGGGATAGAATTCTGATGATCTCAACTGAGCAAAAGCTGAACGAATTGATCGCCTCCGTACCAGAGCCTGACAAGAAGGCGATGGAGCTGGCCCGGAAGCGTCAGTCCATACTCGCAAAGCCACCGGGCAGTCTTGGCAAGCTGGAGGAGCTCAGTATTCAGCTGGCCGGAATCACAGGCAGAACAAAAAACAGCCTTGAAAAAAAGCATCTGCTTGTCTTTGCCGCGGACAACGGCGTGGTGGCGGAGGGCGTGAGTATCTCTCCCCAGTACGTCACAGCAAGCCAGACTGTGAACCTCACACGGGCCAAAACCGGTGCCAGCGTACTGGCAAAGCATTTCGGCTGCGGAATCACGGTCTGCGACGTGGGGGTAAACGCCGACCTTGAGGGCACTCCCGTACTGAACAGGAAGCTGGCCCCCGAGACTTACAATATCGCTGTCGGTCCGGCCATGAGCCGCGAGCTGGCTGTCAAGGCCATAATCATCGGCGCGGAACTGGCTATGAGCACCGATGCGGACGTCTTCGGCGTGGGTGAGATGGGCATAGGCAATACCACCACCGCCTCAGCCGTAACTGCTTCGCTGCTCCATACGGACGTTCAGTCCGTCACAGGGCGGGGCGGAGGTCTTACCGACAAGAGCTTTATAAAAAAGATAGACGTTATCGAGCAGGCGCTTTCGGTCAACAAACCGGACTCCCATGACCCGGTGGATGTGCTGGCTAAGGTGGGCGGCTTTGACATAGCCGCCATGTGCGGCGCTTTTATAGGCTCGTCCGCCGCCGGAAAGCCCGCGGTAATCGACGGCTTTATATCAGCTGCCGCCGCGCTCTGCGCCGTAAGACTCTGCCCGAGGGTCAGAAGCTATATCATACCGAGTCACGCCTCATGCGAGAGGGGCTATTCCCTCATTATGGATGAGTTGGGCCTGGAGCCCATGCTGTTGCTGGACATGCGTCTCGGCGAGGGCAGCGGCTGTCCCCTGGCCTTTCAGATACTCGAGGCTGCCTGCGCGATAATGTCCGATATGGCCACCTTTGACGAGGCCGGAATTGACGACTGCTATTTAAAGCCCCTGCGGGAAGGGTCGTGCTGATAATGGGGAAAATGATCCTTATTTCCGGGCCCAACGGAAGCGGCAAAAGCGCACTTGCCGAAAAGCTCACGTGCAGAATGTCCGGAGAGCGCTACTATATCGCCACCATGATACCCAGCACCGGGGACAACCTGCAGCGCATCGAAAAACACAGGGCTTCCAGAGCTGGCCTCGGGTTTACTACTCTGGAGCTGCCCGAGCAGGTAGACAGGGCCGAAATAGGCCCCGGCTCAGCCGTGCTCCTGGAGGACGCCTCCAACCTGCTGGCAAATGAGATATTCAACTCCGGCGGCAGCGCCGAGGGCGTTTATGAGGAGATACTGTCACTACAGCAGAGATGCGCCCTGCTGACGGTCGTCACCATAGCAGGCCTTGAAGACGGAGCTTACGAGGGCGAGACCGCCGACTACATATGCGCACTCAACAGGCTCAACTCCATGCTCTATGAGCGCGCCGACACGGCCATAGAAATAATTGACCGCAAGCCGTATCTCAGGAAAGGTGGTGCGGATGAGATTCTTTAATTCCATGTTCGCGGCTGTTTCCACATACAGCGTCATACCCGTGCCCGGTGTTGACTGGGAGCAAAACACCACCCGTTATGCCATATGCTTCTTCCCTGTCGTCGGCCTCATCTGCGGCGGAGCGCTGGCTGTATGGTTTGTTATAAGCGGTTCTCTCGGCATGGACAGCACCCTTTTTGCCGCCGTGGCCGCATGCATACCCCTTTTGCTCACAGGGGGCATACACATGGACGGGTACATGGACACGGTGGACGCCATATCGTCACACCAGAGCCGTGAGCGCAAGCTTGAGATACTCAAGGATCCGAACTGCGGGGCCTTTGCCGTCATATACTGCGGTATCTATATGCTGATACAGCTAGGGCTGTTTTCCGCACTTTTTCCCAGTGCCGCCCTTTGGGCCGTATGCCCCGGATATGTGCTGTCCCGGGGCCTGTCCGCAATCAACGTCGTAACGCTTCCGAATGCCCGGGGCACGGGAATGCTCAGCGCATTTACGGACAATGTCCACAAGAGGGCGGTTATCATCGCCTCGGTTCTGTTCTGCGCCATCGCCATTGCCGCTATGGTCGTGATCGCACCAATCCCCGGCGCTTTCGCTGCGGCTTTCGGCCTGCTGTCTCTTCCCCTGTATCGTCTTTTGGCCATAAGGCAGTTCGGAGGGGCTACAGGTGATACCGCCGGCTTTTTCCTGCAGATATGCGAGCTGTGCATTATGCTCGGTGCCTGGATCGGAGGGCTTATATGAATCGTATCGTATTTATACGCCATGGGGCCACAGCGGGCAATCTGAAGCGCCGCTATACAGGCCGCACTGACGAGCCCCTAAGCTCTGTCGGAACCCTCCAGGCGGAGCGTCTGCGGGATAGAGCGATTACAATCGATCGGCTGTTTGCAAGTCCCATGCTCCGCACGAGGCAGACTGCGGAGATCGTGTTCCCCGGCGTTCCCTATGAGCTTGTCGAGGATTTTCGTGAGATGGATTTCGGCGTTTTCGAAGGGCGGACCGCCCTTGAGATGCGGGACGACCCCCAGTATAAGGTCTGGGTGGACAGTTGGTGCGAGGGACCAGTACCAGGAGGTGAAGCTCCTGCCGATTTCCGCCGACGCATCGTGAACGCTTTCCTTAAATCCGCCTCTGGGTTTTCCGAGGGCGAAAGCATAGGGATCGTGGCCCACGGCGGAACTATAATGTCCCTTGTCTCCGCCCTGTCCGAGCCGCCCTGCGGCTTTTATGACATACAGCCCGCCCACTGTGAGCCTCTTTATTACGTTTATGATAATGGAAAGCTCTATCGGGAAGGCGTGAATCGAGTGTTCAGATAAGAACGGATTTGACAACAGCCTGGCGCTTACAGATGCCGGGCCGCTTTTTAACCTGGAATTATGAGTAAACGCACTTATCTGTCCCGGAAAACAGTCTTGATTATTTACCTGTTGGCGTGAATATGGTATTCTTTAATCACATTTTGGAGGTGCATTATGGAAAAATCGATTTATCAGCTCATATGTGACAATTATGTCGACGGCGCTCTCAGCGAGAGTTTTACACTGCCCGCAGGGGATTCCGGCGCCGCCGCCCTCTGCTTTGCCCCGGGAGCCGGGGACGGCATCACCATATACCACTCGGCCCGCTCCAGCCTGAACTCCCTGCAGATAAAACTCATGGCACAGGCACTGGAGAGCGCGTCAGAGGGCGATTACGAGGAGGCTGACGAACTGTTTTACCGCTTGACCGGGGAAAAACGCGCCATCAGCCTGATCGACGAGCTTCAGAGATATGTGGACAGCCATACGGATGAACTGGACATGGAGGAGCTATTCTATGCCTCTCACTATCTGATCACCGAATCAACACATACAGAGTGCGTAAAGATCGGCCTGTCGATCATGGAGCTTTACGGCATAAGCGATGAGGGCGTCAGAGAGGTCATACGCCGCCTGGGCTCATATGATGAATTCACCATCTTTGCCATATGGAATATCCGGAAGTGGGAGACCGGCAATCAGGAGATATTTGAGCTGGCCAAAAAGGTCCACAGTTGGGGGCGCATCCACGCTGTGGAGCGGCTGGAGCCGGAAACTGAGGAGATACGCCACTGGCTTTTGACCGAGGGCACGGTAAACGACGTGATGAATTCCTACTCCGCCCTGAGCTGCTGGCGGAAATCCCGGGCTGAAAAAGTCCTCTTCGGCAAGCCCACCGACGAGGAATACAGGGGTATTTCAACTCTTATCGACGCCCTTCTCGACGAGGGGCCGGTCTTCGGCATATCAAGGCTTGACGACCCGGAAAAGATGCTGCTGCGCTTCGTTGAGATTTCCCCAGCCTATGAGCTCGGCGAGGAGGATTGTGAGGTGATACAGAATATCAGATTTTGGGCGGAAGATAACTACGGGCATGACTCCCCCTTATACGTCGCATGCGATGAGATACTGCCATCACAGTCCTGAGCATATACCAATGCAGTGCTGATACAGAAGCCTCTATCGTCCTTTGGGATTTGACTCAAAGCTATTGTTCAGAAACCGCATAAATACCAGTTAGCCTGCTATTTGTTCAAAACCTCCATCCCGGTGTTGCTACGGGACGGAGGTTTATTCTTTATCGGTTTTTATCGCATAAATCGGCAGCCATCCTTTTCCCGGCGAATCACGCTTTCCTTATTGGATGGCGTATCACGGTTTTCAGCTTTTCGGGGGCGGTTCTTCTGGCGTCGCTGAGGTATATCTCATGGTGCATGCGGCTGCCCGTGATATCCAGCGCAAAGCCCCGGCTCTCCATATACTCATGCATGAGCTCCACCGTGCGGGGCTCGTCGTCGTACGGGCCGATGTGCATGCACTGAACGCAGAGTCCCTCGTCATAGCCGAAAAACTCCACGTCGGAGAAATCCTCCTTTTTCTTTACGGACGCCTCCTCGACCGCCCAGTCGAAATCCGCCCTGGTGACAAAATCCGGAAGTCGGATCACTGATATCCATTTGAACTCATTCTTGCGGGCGTAGTCTATGCCGGCAAGGCCCTCCTGCCACCAGAAGC
>JAFRAF010000296.1 GCA_017405545.1 Oscillospiraceae bacterium
AGTGACCGTCAACCGGGAGACGGCCTCCCAATACGGCCTCACCGCCGCCGCCATCGGCTCCGCCGTACGGTCTGAGCTTGTGGGCAGCACAGCGACTGAGGTCACCATAAACAACAAGGAAATAGACGTGGTGGTGAGGGGCGACGGCTCCTCCGCCGGCAACCTGGACGCTTTGCGCTCCATGTCCGTCACCACGGCCTACGGGGGCACGGTGCCCCTGTCCTCCGTCGCCTCGGTGGACGTGGTCCTGGCGCCCCAGACCATAAACCGCGTGGACCAGTCCCGGCAGATAACCATAACCGGCACCACGCTGAGCGGCAACTCCCTGGCAGCCTCCGAGGATATCCAGGCCATAATTGACGACTACAACATGCCGGAGGGCTATACCGCCAAAATCGGCGGCAGCTCCGAGGATATAGAGGATAACTTTGGCGACCTGACGCTGGCTCTGCTCATCGCCGCGGGGCTGGTGTACTTCGTGCTGGCCTCCCAGTTCGAGTCTTTCCTCATGCCCATAATAATTATGCTCATACTGCCGGTGGCCTTTGCCGGCGCCCTGTTCGCCCTGCCGGTAACGGGGCGGGATCTGTCCATGATATCCATGGTGGCCCTAATAATGCTGGCGGGCACCGTGGTAAACGCCTCGATAATCCTGGTGGACTACATAAAAAAACGCCGGAAATCCGGCGAGGACAGGGAGACGGCCATAATAAACGCCTGTCCCCTGCGCGTCCGGCCAGTGCTCATGACGACCCTCACCACCATCCTGGCCCTGGTGCCAATGGCCATCGGCCTGGGAGACACCAACGAAATGCTTACGGATATGGGCATAACCATGATCTCCGGCATGGCCATATCCACAATCGTAACCCTGTTCTTTACTCCCGTCTACTACTGCCTTATCGACAACATCGGCCGCAAAAAGCGGGAACAGAGATACGCAGAGGAAGCCGCCGCGGGGAAGGGATAAAAACCGGCAAAAATAATTCCAGTTGCAAAATTGCAGTTTCAGTGCTATACTGTATATGTAATGAAAGTAAGGAATGTAAGGCGCTAAAAAGGAGGCGGTTTTTTTGGAGCTTGCAAAGGTCACCTCAAAGGGGCAGATCACTATCCCCATTGACATACGCAGAAAGCTCGGCGTCAAAGAGGGCGACAAAGTCCTGTTTTTGGAGGAACGAGGCCGCATTATCATGCTGAACTCTTCGATGGAGGCTCTCAGAAAGGCGCAGGAGGCCTTTTCCGGAGAGGCGGAACGCCTTGGGCTTAACAACGAACAGGATGTTGCGGACATGATCTCAAAGCTGCGCCGGGAGCGATGACATGCGGATAATGCTCGATACCAACGTATTGCTATCGGCGATACTTTTCCCCGGCGAGAAAATGAACGGAATGATGCGGTATATATTTGAAAAACACCGGCTTGTTCTTTCTTCCTTTGTTATCGACGAGCTATCCTACGTGGTTGAGCGTAAGTTCCCCGCAAAAGCAAGCGCAGTTGATATGCTTTTGGCAAACATGAGCTATGAGCTTGTCTACACCCCGAAAGAGATAGAACCGGGACTTTTTGACATTCGGGACGAAATGGATTACCCCGTGCTCTACACAGCAATAGCCGAGGACGTTGATATTCTGATCACCGGCGATAAGGATTTTGCTGAAATCGAGCTTGAACGCCCGGAAATCCTTACCCCGTCAGAGTTTATAGCTCAGTACGTAAACGTATAGCTTTTATGGACCGAACGAATAACACAAGACTCTTTAAAACGTACAAGACGAGATTTGGAAAACTGCTTAAGCTCCAAATCTCGTCTTTTATATGCGTCATTCAACAATGCGCCCTATTATTGTGCTGTAAATTCAGTCCGTTTTCCGTTTGCAATCATAACATAATTCTTGCCGTCTTGTGTTGAAAACAGCCCTACCGGTGTACCGTCATTTACTATTGATATGCTGTATGCTTCCAGATTTCCGCTTTTGCTTTCCACAGCCATTTCAGCCATCTCATAGTATTCACATGCAAGTTTTTTCGCAGTTTCAATGTCGTTATTTCCCAAATTCATTTGAATTGAAACAGAAACAGCGTTGTCTGCGCTGCCTGTTGCCTCGCAATAGGCATATAACCATTTATCTTGATATTTCTCCGGTATCCCACCCAACAGAGCGGCATTGATTGCTTCCTTGTCGACCTCTTTCCCTTTTTGTTGATAGCCGCCATTTTCCCAAGCAAAAAACACGCTGTCCTCCGTAGCTGCAGCGCCTCCTTGCGCAGGGTCAATGGTACCGTACTCGTAATCATCCGGGCTTATTGCGTATATTCCGGTGCCGTCACCATAGAACATATTAAACCAATGATAGGTTTTTTCCTTATCCCCGGTAATCTTGGACAGATACTCAAAGAGTTGTCTGTCGGGAGTCGCTTCAAACTGCATTTTTTCCATATCTATTGAAGCCCATGTCCCCAGTCGCGTTGTTTTCGTACCGTTCATTACTGGGTGTTCTTCTACTGGAATATCAAAAATCGTTATTTCCCGCTCCTCCGGCGGCTCTTCTACAGGCTGAACAATCTCTGGCTCCGGCTTTACCGGCAACGGTTCCGGCAATTCCTCCTGAGGCTTCTCTATCGACACTTCTGTCGGCAGCGGCGCCTCAGGCTGCTCTGAAATCTCTGGTAGCGGTTCCGATCCTGTCTCTTCTGGCACTTCAACAGTATCGGTTTGCGGAAGCGTTTCAGTTTTCTCAGGCGGCTCGTATGTAAGACCGAAGGCGATAAAAGCCGCTACGGC
>JAFRAF010000038.1 GCA_017405545.1 Oscillospiraceae bacterium
GCCTGCTGTGAAGGGATATCCGCAGCTGTCGAGGATATACACGGCAAGCCTTTTTCAGGCGTACCTGTTCATCTGAGGGATGCGCATTATAAAGGAGCCGAACGGCTGGGGCACGGCAAAGGATATAAATATCCCCATAGTTTCCCTGGGCATTTCACGCCCCAGGATTATTTGCCGGAAGAGTTTACGGACGCTCATTACTATTACCCCTCCGAAAACGGTCGGGAAAAAGCTATCGGCGAGTTGTTGCAGCGTTTAAAAGACATCAAGAATAATAAGTGATCAGATCGGAAATGCTGCTATGGCTATGAAAACAGATACAATGATTAAGGATGACTTCGCCCCCCGGGTTTTCATAGGGATGAGCGGTGGCGTGGATAGCTCGGTCTCAGCCTTGCTGTTGCAGGATCAAGGCTATGAAGTTATCGGCGTAACAGTTGATACCGGGTTTGGTATTGCTCCGGAGGCGGCGGCGCAGGTGTGCGGCGAATTAAAGATCGAGCATCGTATTATTGACTTAAAGCAAGAATTCCGCCGCCATATAGTCGATAGTTTTATTGCCGATTACGCTGCCGGGCTTACTCCCAGCCCTTGCCTTATCTGTAATCCGCTGATCAAATTTGCAGCGTTGTGCGGTCAGTGCGAACGCCAGGACGATATGATCGCTACAGGCCATTATGTGCAAAAACATTATGACCGGGAATCGAATATGCCCTATTTGACCTGCGGATATCAGGCTAAGGATCAGTCATATTTTTTAGCTCTGCTTTCCCGGGAGCAGATCTCCCGCTGCCTGTTTCCCTTGGCTGACATGAATAAGCCTGAGGTTCGCAGATTGGCCGGCGAGCGTGGCCTTTGCTCCGCAGCGCGCCGGGACAGTTTTGACGTATGCTTCATCCTGAACAATGATTATCGCTCATTTTTACGTGATAACGGGATCGAGGACCGCCCCGGCGAGATAGTAGATACTGAAGGTAATCGCTTGGGTAAGCACAAGGGGCTTTTCAATTACACGATTGGTCAGCGTCGCGGTTTGGATGTGCCTTTGGGTTATCCGGCATACGTCTTGGCACTGGATGGGGCAAACAATCGGCTGGTCATCGGACCGCGTGATATGCTGTATAGATCTGAGGCTGTTTTGAGCGGCTGTGTTTACCAGTCTATACCAAAACCGGATGCGGAACTGAGATGTCTGGTCCGTGTACGTCATAAGGCTACTTTGAGTAGCGCTACACTGATACCGCAGCCGGATGAAACCGCTATCTTGAGATTTGATCAGCCGGAATGGGGCATTACGCCGGGCCAGTACGCGGCATTTTATGACGGAGAGCGTTTGTTGGGCGGAGGCCGGTTCCAGCGATAGAACATAAACAATTTAATAATAAAGCAGGAAGAAAATAGCCGTTCAGCTGACGGCTATTTTTTATTCGTTTAGATAAAAATATGTGCGAGGTGATGGATATGCTGACCGGAAGACAACTGATCGGATTGACGGTCCGTGATAACGTCAGCGGCAAAAGGGCAGGGCGCATTTGTGATATTTTCGGTGATCCTGTCAGCGGTCGGATTCGGGGCTTTGGCGTCTCCGGCGACGCCCTTCTTCCCCGCACTATGCTGTTGCCAGCCTCCGCTGTGGAGTCCATCGGTATTCAGGGTGTGGTCGCAGATGCGTCGACAATGAAGAGGCTGCGCGCAAAAGGCGATACCTTATTAGCATGGCGAGGTTCCTTGCTCCGCTCTGAATCGGGAAACGATCTGGGAGTTGTGTCCGACGTAATACTGGACGAAGGCAGCGTCGCAGCTCTGGAGATATCCGGAGGCGTGCTGGCAGACGTTGCCGAACGCCGTTCTGTTGTAAGCTGGGACAGCGTAAAAACAGATAATCAAGGCGGATTCATCCATTATGATTAAAGGAGGTGACTTTGAATGAGCGGCGACGGTAAAAGGTATAAGTGGATGCTGGCCGGCTCTATGCTGGGTATGATGGGAGTTTATGCGGGGCAGTCCATGATGCACAATACCAGGAACAGCAAGAGTTCTTCACGTAAGGTCAAGGCTAAGGCCTCCCGTATGACAAGAGACGCGGGAGATTTTATCAGCGCGGTAGGGGAGACCATGCTTAATCGCATGAAGTAAAAAAGGGGCGGATATCCGCCCTAACATAGGAGGTAGTATGGAGCATAACAGATCCGTCAGAATATGCGGTTTTATAGTATTCCTGGCACTGCTCATCTGCGGCGTGATTTACCTTTGGCCCATAATAATACCGCTTATACTGGCTGTTTTGTTGGCATATATCCTGCGCCCCTTTGTCAAGGGCTTTGTGAAATTGGAGGTCAGGGAAGACGCGGCTATAATAATAGTATCCGTATATTTTTATACTCTGCTGGCCACTGTTATCTCACTGTGCCTGCCTATTATAAATGTCCAGTTTGGAAGCTTATTTACCATGCTGCCGGATCTATTGGAGCAGCTGAGGGCCGCTTTGGATAGATTTGCGGCCGAAGTAAACAGCATCCTGCTGCGTGATATCGGCGACCGCATTTCGTCCTCGCTAAGTGATATTATCTCAAGTAAAATAGCTTCCACGCTGGAAGATACGGGTTCAATGGCAGTGACGATTCTGCGCGCAGCATTTTATGGTATCCTCGCGCCATTTTTGGCGTTTTATGTATTGCGTGACATCGACAGCGGCGGACGGATAATAGCGTCATGGTTACCGACAAACGAAAGGAGTGAGCTACTGCGATTGGCCGGAGATGTTGATCATCTTTTTCTCCAGTTCGTCATGGGCTACCTTTTGGTTTCTGTGGCTGTGGCATTATTATCAACGGTCTTGTACTGGTGCATTGGCCTTGACAATGCTGTGGCATTGGGACTGTTCATGGGCCTGGCCGACTTGAGA
>JAFRAF010000297.1 GCA_017405545.1 Oscillospiraceae bacterium
CGGTGTCCACGTTGTCCCCGTATTGGAATATTCTGGACATATAATACCTCCTTAAATGTCATAGGGCGAGGCCACGCAGCCTGCCACGGCGCTGGCCGCGGCTACGGCGGGGCTCGCGAGGATTATCTCGGAACTGGGGTCGCCCATCCTGCCCACAAAATTGCGGTTTGAGGTGGAAATCGCCCTCTCGCCCGCGGCAAGGATGCCCATGTGACCGCCCAGACAGGGCCCGCAGGTGGGTGTGGATACGGCGGCGCCCGCCTCGATGAAGGTGCGCAGCAGTCCCTCCTCCATGGCCTGGAGGTATACGGCCTGTGTGGCGGGGATGACTATACAGCGTATGCCGTCGGCCACCTTTTTGCCGGACATGATGCCGGCCGCCTCGCGCAGGTCCTGTATCCTGCCGTTTGTGCAGGAGCCTATGACCACCTGATTTATGGACATGCCCTTGACCTCGTCTATAGTCTTTGTGTTGGAGGGCAGATGGGGCAGGGATACGGTGGGCTGAAGCTCGTCCAGATCCACGACTATCTCCTCGTCATAGACGGCGTCCGGGTCGGCTTCAAAGACCTTGTAGGGCCTGTTGACCCTGCCCTTTATGTATTCAAGGGTATTGCTGTCCACGGGGAAAATGCCGTTTTTGGCTCCGGCCTCTATGGCCATATTCGCTATGGTGAAGCGGTCGTCCATGCTCAGCTCCGCCACGCCCTCGCCGACGAATTCCATGGAGCGGTACAGGGCTCCGTCCACGCCTATGCGGCCGATGATGTGCAGTATCACGTCCTTGCCGCTGACATAGGGGCGCTTGTGCCCCTTTAAGATGAATTTGACAGCGGAGGGGACCTTGAACCAGAGACTGCCTGTGGCCATGCCGGCCGCCATGTCGGTGGAGCCCACGCCCGTTGAGAATGCGCCCAGGGCCCCGTAGGTGCAGGTGTGGGAATCCGCGCCTATTATACACTCGCCGGGGGCGGCAAGGCCCTTTTCGGGGATGAGCGCGTGCTCGATTCCCACAGTTCCCGTGTCGAAAAAGTTTGTTATCTGCTGAGCCATGGCGAAATTGCGGGCGGTTTTGCAGAGCTCAGCCGACTTGATATCCTTGCAGGGGGTGTAGTGGTCCAGAACGATGGCTATCCTGTCCCGGTCGAACACCTTTTCAAAACCCGCCTTCTCGAACTCGCCTATCGCGACAGGCGCGGTAATATCATTGCCCAGAACCAGATCGAGCTTGCATTCGATCAGTTGACCTGCCCGGACTTCATCAAGCCCGGCGGCCGCGGCCAGGATCTTTTGTGTCATGGTCATTCCCATATATAGTCCTCCTATGGCTGAAATAATGAACGCCCCCGACAATGCAGTCGGGGGCGTAGAAATCACACGCGGTACCACCCCGGTTTGATATATGGTTGCCCATATATCCTTATCGGCCTCAATCAAGGTCACGGCGTTTAACGCTGCCGGGCGTCCTGCCTTAAATCTCGGGCAGGCGACTCCGGGGTGAGCTATTCGCGATGAACTGACTGCCGCCTTCCACCTTATGGCGGCTCTCTGTATGCCGTTGTCAGCGCCTTATCCCCTTCACAGTCTTTTATTAGCCTTAAAGCTAACAAATCGAGCGTATTTTGTCAAGAGTCAAAATGGGGATTATTGGGGCGCTTCAAAAGCTTATGTTCAGCAGTATGACACATGCCGGAGAAAAGCCTGACTTAGCCGAAGTATTTGTCAAACACCTTTTTCGCGGCAGAGTCGGCGGCGTCCAGCATTTCATGATAGCGGGAGATAAGCACCCTCGCGTCGTTAGTAAGAGAGGAGCCCCTCGCGCCGTCTCTGACGGTCAAGGTCACGCCGAATTCCTTCTCACAGTCGTTGAGCACGCGCCAGGCTTTGGAATATGCCATGCCCATCTCCTTGGCTATTCTGTTCAGGGAACCATATTCGTCTATGCCTTCAAGGATCTGGACAATGCCGCGTCCAAAGCCCCTGAATCCCGGCTCGTTGGAGTTCATAAATTTAACCACAACTCTGTAACGCATAATAAACAGCTCCTTTATGTATAATCAATCGACTTCCGGGTTTGTCCGGATGAACAGGATATCAATACGCCATAATATATAATAATATATGAATACCGGCTCGGTGTCAAACGGCTATTTAATAATTATCAATTAATTTTTATAAAAGTTTTCAATAAAACTCATCAATTATTGAATTTTCTTGCACTTGATTATCCGTCGCCGGTCACGGAGGCAATTGTTGTTGCGATTTTTATCCCGTTGGAGTATAATAAACACGGACAATTATCAGTACATTTGCGTCGCTTTTTTATTCAGTAATCAGTTTTGCTGGGCATGTGCGCCCCTTAAATAAAGGAGGAAAAAATGCAGCGAATATATTCTCAGCTCCTCTATGAGATGGAGGACAAAAAAGACTGCATGCTTGTCACGATAGTTGGTGAAAAGGGTTCAGCCCCGAGAGGCTCGGGCGCGAGCATGCTCGTGGGGCCCTCAGGCCGCGTTGTGGGCAGTGTGGGCGGCGGAGCCGTAGAGAAGGTATCAGAGGATATGGCCCTTGAGCTTCTGGGGAAAAAAGAGAACCGCGTTCATGAGTTTAATCTCCATTCCGGCGGAGTTGAGGATATAGGCATGGTATGCGGCGGCGACGTGACAGTGCTGTTCCAGTATATCGCCTGTAATGACGGGGAGTGGAAGGCCTTTGCGGGCGCTGTTTGCGACCGCCTGAGGGAGAGAAAAGCCGGCAGGATATATTACAGCCTTGAGGGAAGAGTCATGGCCCTTTACAGCGGAGGAAAGCTCATCGCCGGACAACCCGTGCCGGAGGAGCAGACACGGGAGGACAAAGCCCGACCCGCGCTGGAGGGCGGCTGGTATTCACAGCCCCTCCCCACGGGGAGCCGCGTGCTCATATTCGGGGGCGGCCATATCGCCCAGTCCCTTGTGCCCATACTCGTTAATATAGACTTCGCCCCCACCGTTTTCGACGACAGACCGGACTACTCAAAGCCGGAGCTGTTCCCGGGCGCTGAACAGTGCATATGCGGGGACTTCAGCCGTATTGGCGATTATCTGGAGGTGACCTCTGACGACTATGTGGTCATCATGACAAATGGGCATTCCAATGATCTGACCGTACAGGCCCAGATCATGAGGGGCAGCTACGCCTATTTGGGCGTCATAGGTTCAAAGTCCAAGATCAAGTCCGTAAACGAAAAGCTGACCGCCATGGGGATAAGCCCCGAGGCGCTGGCACAGGTCCATACCCCCATCGGTACGGCCATCAGAGCCGTGACCCCGGCTGAGATAGCCATAAGCATAGCCGGTGAGCTCATACTGGAGAGGGCACAGCTCCGTGACGCCGCCGGTGAGAAGATCAGCGCCGGCTGTCCCATGCATTAAAAGACAGTTGATCGGATTTTTCGGCTCAAAAAGCTATTTATCCATTGCCATTTTCGGACAATAGGATTATAATCAGTACAGATAATTCCATAAAGGAGAAAGGAATATATGAGTACACTTCACATAGTCGATCACCCGATGATTCAGCATAAACTCACCATAATGCGAGACAAGCACACCACCACCAAGGATTTCCGCGAGCTGCTCAACGAGATATCCCTGCTTCTGGGCTATGAGGTCACCCGGGATTTCCCTCTGGAGGACTGTGAGGTGGAAACGCCTCTACAGCACTATGTGGGAAAGATGGTGTCCGGCAAAAAGGTGGCTATCGTACCAATACTCCGTGCCGGCCTCGGCATGGTCGACGGACTTTTAAAGCTCATGCCCGTGGCCAAGGTGGGCCATATCGGCCTGTACAGGGACGCGACTACACACAATCCCGTGTTCTACTACTGCAAGCTGCCGAAGGATATCGAACAGCGCTTTGTCATCATCACCGACCCCATGCTGGCCACCGGCGGCAGCGCCTGTGACGCGGTGGAGAAGGTGAAGTCCTACGGCTGCACCAACATCCGCATCATGTGCCTTGTGGCTGCGCCTGAGGGCATCGCAAGGGTGCAGCGCGAGCATCCCGACGTGGATATCTACACGGCCGCATTGGACGACTGCCTGAATGAAAACGCCTACATCCTCCCCGGACTGGGGGATGCGGGGGACAGGATATTCGGCACAAAGTAAGCAGGCCCCATGTGATTATCGTGTCAATAAAAAAGAGCCCGGGCGTTTACCGCTCAGGCTCTTTTTACGTTCAGGCTTTCGCTTTATAAAAGGATCAGTCCGCCTGCTTGTTCATAACAAAGTTTACGCTGGTGTCGCCCTGGTGGTCCACACCGAACTCGTAATCCTTGCCGGGGAGCACGGCGTTGAGGACGATACCGACTATGGCGGCGACCGCCAGAGCGGTCAGGCTGATGTTGAAGCTGCCGCAGGGGACAATGATCGCGCCCGCAGCGGAGTAGTACTTGATGCCGATGGCCAGCACCAGAATGAGGGCGGCGATGATAACGTTGCGCTGATTGGTGAAGTCGACTTTGTTTTCAACAACGTTTCTGACGCCGACGGCGGAGATCATGCCGTAGAGCACCAGGCTGACGCCGCCTATGGTGGCGGTGGGCATGGAGCTGATGACGGCGGCGAACTTCGGGCAGAAGGCGAATATTATTGCCAGGACCGCGGCGATGCGGATGACCTTGGGGTCAAACACCTTGGTCAGCGCCAGTACGCCGGTGTTTTCACCGTAAGTGGTGTTGGCGGGAGCGCCGAAGAGGGACGCGAGGGTGGTCGCAAGACCGTCGCCCATAAGCGTGCGGTGCAGGCCGGGATCCTCCAGGTAGTTCCTGTCACAGGTGGAGCTTATGGCGCACATGTCTCCGATGTGCTCGACCATTGTGGCCAGAGCCAGGGGAACTATGGTGAAGCAGGCGGAGATCAGCATTCCGGTGTCAGCCCCCGGGAAGAGTCCGAATACAGTGCGGTTCCAATCCACAGGCAGACCGATCCACTTTGCGTCTGCAACTTCACTGAAGTCCACAACACCGGTCATGGCGGCGACTATGTAGGAGATGATGACACCCAAAAGAATGGGGATGATTTTGCACATGCCCTTGCCCCAGATGCTGAAGCCTATGACCACCAGTATGGCAATGATGGCTATGCCCCAGTTGGCGGAGCAGTTGGTGATGGCCGAGGAGCTGAGTATGAGTCCGATGGAGATGATGATGGGGCCGGTGACGATGGGCGGGAAGTAACGCATCACCTTTTTGGCTCCGAACACCTTGAACAGTGCGGAGAGTATGAGGTAAAGGATACCGGAGACCGCAACCGCAAAGCATGCGTATGGGAGCAGATCCGCCTCTTTATTGGGGGCGATGGCCATATATCCGGCCAGATATGCAAATGAGCTGCCGAGGAATGCCGGTACGATGCGCTTTGTCAGAAAATGAAATAAAAGTGTACCCAAACCAGCAAACAGCAAGGTCGCGGATACACTTAAACCGGTGAGAATAGGAACAAGAACAGTAGCTCCGAACATAGCGAACATATGCTGGAACCCGAGAGTTATCATCCTCGGCGCGCCGAGCAGGCGAGCGTCGTATACAGGCTCATTGCCGATGTTGATTTTCTGCTTCTCTTTCAACATGACTACCTCCAAATGATATTATTTGGCCATAAAAAAACAACCGGGGCCAACAAGAAACGACAAACGTTGCCGTGGTTCCCGGTCTATCGCTTCCTGTAGGCGGACTTCGGCCGCTTATTTGTTCAGCCAATTTACTATACAACGCGGAACGAAAAATTTCAAGTGTGTTTTTAGATAATTTTTTCCGGCGGCGCATAAGCCTGCTGAGCATAATGCCGAGAACACACTTTTAACAGCATTTCAGCTCAAAACGGGACTGAGACAGCACGGGTATAATATTATTATAATGTATAGTTGATGCGCCTGCACATATAATCAGGCATTGGAGAGTGCTTGATCGGTAAAAAAGCCGCCGAAATCTGCACAGAATGCGGGGATAAAAGAGCATTGTATAATTATTTCCGGAAAAGGCGAAAAAAAGCAAAAAAAAAGACTTGACAATGGGCGTGCGTAAGTGGTATATTAATCGAGCACTCACGCGAACGGGGCGTGCCCCGGGGGCTGAGATGCGGCGTGTACCTTGTAAATTAAACAATGTAAGCAAACAAAGCACCAAAAAGGGTTTTCAGTGCGCCGGATAAAAAGACGGCGCA
>JAFRAF010000039.1 GCA_017405545.1 Oscillospiraceae bacterium
ATCTTCTCGTAGGCGTATGTAAGGGAGGCCAGCCCATACTCCCTGCGTATGCGCTCGGGGATATGGTCCTCCACCTCGTCTATACAGCGCTTGAGCGCCGTCGAAGTTGAGCGCATTATCAGGCCCTGAGATATACCGGAGGTCAGCCTGTATACAGGTACGATTTTACCGGTCACAGAGCGGGGACCGGACTCCGCATCATATACGGGATTCGTCATGGAGGGCAGCTTCCCCTCCAGTGACACCTTGCCGTAGAACACATAGCTGTCACCCGGCTTCAATGCGTCCCTCTGCCAGGCCTGATTGAAGAATGTAATATTCATAGACGAGCTCTCATCCACTACCCTGAGCTTTACAAGATCAAGGCCTTTGCGAATGCGGCTGAGCTTCGGCACGGTAGCCACCATAGCGCGCACACAGGCCGTATCCCCGTCGAACAGGTCCTTTATGGCGCACTCCCGCCGTCTGTCCTCATATGCTCTGGGGAAATTGCATATCAGATCCCCGCAGGTATTGAGGCCCAGCCTGGCCATATGCTTTGCCCGATTCTCTCCCACTCCGGGCAAATATCTCACATTCATATCCAGCGCGGACAAAGCGTTCACCTCAGCTCGGCGCAAACAGGCTTTCTGCGCAGGCACAGAAAAGAGTTGTTTGCGGATAATTATTTTATTATTATATCACAGCATATTTCCAGCCGCAACGATACGGCAGCGCCGCATTTTCAATTCAAAGAAAGTTTAAGCTCCGTATCCCGCTTTTCGGCAGAATACGGAACCCTTATTCCCAAGGCTGTGTTTTCATATACTCTTTTTTATCTGGTTTATGGCGTTCTTCTCAAGGCGAGACACCTGGGCCTGACTTATACCAAGAGCCGCCGACACCTGCATCTGGGTCTTGCCTTCATAGAATCTGAGATTTAGTATACGTTTCTCCCGGCTTCCCAGTCTGGATATTGCCTCGTCTATGGCTATCTGCTCAAGCCAGCTCTCATCTGTGTTTTTCGTGTCCCCTATCTGATCCATCCCGCACACCGAGTCCCCTCCGTCCGTATATATGGGCTCATACAGGGATACAGGATCCATAACAGCGTCCATGGCTACGACGACGTCCTCCCTTTTCATTCCCAGCACAGCGGCGATCTCATCCACCGTGGGCTCACGCTGTTTTTCATTTATAAACTTCTCCTTGGCCTGCATTACCTTGTACGCCGTGTCTCTGAGGCTCCGGCTCACCTTTATGGAACTGTTGTCCCTGAGATACCTTCTGATCTCACCTATTATCATGGGCACGCCGTAGGTTGAGAACTTCACGTTTAGGTTTATGTCAAAATTGTCGATGGCCTTCATAAGGCCTATACAGCCCACCTGAAACAGGTCGTCGGCGTTTTCCCCACGGCTGATAAATTTCTGTATCACTGACAGCACCAGACGCAGATTGCCCGCGATGAGCTCCTCTCTGGCCTGGAGATCCCCATTCTTGGTCCTTTTAAGCAATTCCATCGTCTCCTCGCTTTTAAGGACCTTGAGCTTTGAGGTGTTGACCCCGCATATTTCGACTTTTCCCAGCACAAGTTTACCTCCATCCATGCATGGATTCGGGTTTTTCCCGGCTATGTCATTTTTCCCAGCGGAGTCAGCTTTATTCATTTTTCAACTTATGTCCTCTACATTGAGCGGAAAGCATAAAAAGAGACGGCCTTTTAGCCGTCTCGGTTAATATCTTATATCAGATTATTGTTCCAACACGATCTTTGTAAGCTCGTCCGGTGACGATATTATCACATCTGCGCCCTTTTCCTCCAGGGTCGACCTGTCGCGGAAGCCCCAGTCGACTATTATTGCGTCAACTCCGGAGTTTTCGGCCGTGCTTATATCCACCTCGGAATCACCCACGTACAGTGCGTCCTTTTCCGCAAGACCGAAGCGCTCCAGCGCCAGCCTCACCATATCCGGGGCGGGCTTTTTGTCCACTCCCGGGTGTTCGCCCACCGAGAAATCGATAAGCTCCCCGAAAAAATCCCTGCAAAGCTTCTGGGTAAACCGGTCGGCCTTGTTTGAGGCCACGGCGGTCATACAGCCGGCCTCCTTGAGTTCCTTCAGCATGGGGATTATCCCCTCATACAGGCGGGCATAATCCCTGTAGTGCACGTCATAATAGGCTTTCAGCTCTGCGAACACCTGCTCCTGCACATCGTCCGGGGTTCCATCCGGCACAGCCCGGGATATGAGCTTCCTCAATCCGTTGCCCACGAAGCGTCTGACCTCGTCCCTGCTGCGCTCCGGCAGGCCATAGGCTGCAAGCGCGTGATTTACGCAGTGCCAGAGATCGTCAAGTGTATAGAGAAGGGTTCCGTCCAGATCGAAAATGACAACCCTGTATTTCAAAACCTATCACTTCCCGCAAAAACCATATGGGCAAAAACGCTTTTACAGCTGTACAAATACCGCCGCTGCCGTATTGTTGTCGTTACTGCCGTTTGCCCGCTGCTGAAGCCTCAGCCTCATGAACTCAAGCCACTGTTTCGGGTTCTCGGACTTGCACAGGTCCACGAGCATCTCGGTCTCATACACATATTCCCAGAAACCGTCAGTACAAATTAAAAAGGCGTTTAAGCCCCCATGAAGCGGGGTGGTCTCGGAAATTTCCGGCTGGACTCCTTCTTTTGTACCCAATGCCATAAGCACCTGATTTCTGCCCTTGTGGAAGCGTATTCCGTTGGCGTCGATTTTCCCGATGTCCACCGCAAGCTGGGGGAGGCTGTGGTCGACAGTTTGAGAGATAAGCTCCCCGCCGTAAAAATGATATATCCTCGTATCCCCCACATGGGCCCAGCATGCCCTGTCTCCCTCAATAAACAGGGCGGCAGCTGTAGTTTTCATCTCACATCCGGGGCACTGTATGGCATATACGCCCGCGTTGGCCAGTTGAAACATGACGCCAATCTGTCCCGGGTCAGGCAGGGACGCGTTATAGCCCCTGTATCCGCTGAAAATGGCCCGGACAGCCTCTCTTGACGCCTGTTCCCCGCCTCCGTATGCACCGAGCCCGTCGGCCACTACGGCACAGCATTTATTGCCGTTTACAGTGGCGTGGACAAAATCCTCATTTATCTCCAGACCGCCCCGGCTGGAATAATAAGCAGCGCTTATCAATGTAACACCTCATTAGAATCCGATAAAACCCGCGTCTTCGCCGCCCAATGCGGAAAAGCGTGTCCTATACACCCAGAATTATCGCGGTATAGTTGTCCTGATGCGCGACGTCCTTTTCGTAAATCCCGGCCTGAAGCAACTCTGCCGCGTCGTAAACGTTTTTATTCAAAACAGCCGCCAGTTCTGCGTCAGACAGGGTCGTGTACACGCCGTCGGTCATAAGTATCACTTTGTCTCCGCTGTGCAGCGGAAATGGCCTTATATTCCTGTCAATATGCTTCAGCTCACCCATGCCCATATAACTGACCAGTTCTTTTCTGTGTATACTCAGCTGGGCGTCGTCAAAGCTTATTTTCCCGCTTACGGCGCATCGGTCAAGCTCCAGACCGTAGTTGTGCTCCTGGTTCAGAAGGGTGAGAACGCCGTTCCTATAGAGGCATATGTGGCTGTCCCCTACGGCGGCCCAGTACAGCATGTCTTTGTGTACAAGGGCGACAATGACAGTCGAGCCGCTTTGCTTAACTCCGTCGGGCCCCAGCATCTCGTTGACGTTGCTGCTGCACTGCTGGAGCATATCATACAGGTCATCCACGGGTGAATCAATACTCTCCTTCGCCTCAAAGGATGCTGCCAGGCTGTTGACGACACAGGCGCTGACCAGGTCGCCGGAGGCGAGACCGCCCATACCGTCAGCAACAACGGCAAACAGTCCGCAGGCCTCCAGCTTCTCCGTATCGGAGATATCTGATATGCACCAGGAATCCTCCTGCGTCGGGCGCTTTCCCACATCACAGACCTGCGCCGCAGTTATACGCATCTTTTTTCCCGATTCCATATCATCACACCTTTCTCTGTATGGAGACTAATACACCCCGTAGCGGGGCAGCAGCATTCGCCTGTTTCGTGCTGGTAACGACATAATTGTGCAATGTCCTACATGCCTGTCTTATTGATAATATACTAAAAATCCTATTTTTTCAATACTATTTTGCAAAAAGTCCACATATACCGCTTTCTACGGCGCCTTCGACCTCTAAAAACAGCTCGTGTCCCGCTCCGTTTTTGCAGATGGATTCCAATGCTTCAATAGAAGATGAAGGACTTGTCATATGACTTTTTTTAATTTTTTCCCGCAAGCCCTTGACATAATCCCGATTTGATGTTATTATACATCACGCTGATTTATGCGCGAGTGGTGGAATTGGCAGACTCGCTAGATTCAGGTTCTAGTGCTCACTACGGGCGTGCGGGTTCAAGTCCCGCCTCGCGCACCATAATTTGAGGGGAAATCCAACAGGATTTCCCTTTTTTATTGAAGCAGCTGTACAGGGGGACGTAATGAAATCGAAACGCACAAGCATCCTGCTCAATATGCGGGGCGTGGATGAAGCTTCAGAGATAATAAATACGTGGCTTTCCGAGGCGGGCAAAAACCCGAAGGACATTCTCCGTGCACGCCTCACCATGGAAGAACTGCTAGCGAAAATATGCACCCACAACGGCGAGGAGGGCGAGGCAGAGCTCCGCCTCAGCGCACACCTGGGCCATTACAATCTGCGCGTACTCTACGCCGGTGATCGATATGACCCAACTGACGACGACGAAAATGAGATGGAAGAGTGGTCATCTGAGATTCTCTCACGCACCGGCTTCCAGCCCTCATGGCGCTGGCGCGGCGGGCACAACGAGCTCGTGCTTTCTCTTCCCCGCGCTAAGGTCAGCTCGGAGTTCATCATGCTCGCATGTGTCGTCGCCTCCGTTGTTGTCGGATTGTCGGGCGCATATATTCCGGAAGGGCTTAAAGACGCCTTATCTACCTTCGTGCTCTCCTTCCTCTCCGACGGCTTCTTCAATCTTTTAAACACTTTTATCGGACTGTTGATCTTTTTCTCCATAGTAACCGGCATATGCGGCATCGGCAGCGCCGCATCACTGAGTAAGATCGGAAAAGTCATGATGACCCGATTTATAGGCTATTCTTTTTTAATCAACGCCTTCAGTGTTTTGGCCGCAAGGCTGTGCTTCCATACGGGAAGCGGGGCCGCTGAGAGCGGAGAATCCCAGATCCTTGAGGTCATGAATATGCTGTTTGGAATCCTGCCCTCCAACCCCATAAAACCCTTTGTAGATGGCAACACGCTTCAAATCGTTTTTCTGGCCGCATTCATCGGGGTGATCCTGATGTTCAGCGGGAGCAGGACCGAAGTGCTCAGGGCCTGGACATATCAGGCCCAGGAGGTCATTTCAAAAGCCGTGTCTCTTATCTGCGCACTGATCCCGATCTACATATTCTCATCTCTCGTCACACAGCTGTGGCAAAACGGCAGTGAGCTGTTCATAAACCTTTGGAAGCCTTTACTCTTTTGTATTGCTGTATCAATAGTTTTCATGGCAGGTTACATCATTTTAATATGCTGGAAGCTCAAGGTCAGGGTCGGTGTACTGATACCAAAGCTGCTTCCCGGAACAATCATAGGCTTAACAACCGCGTCATCCTCAGCGGCATTCGCCACCATGCTTGAGATCAACGACAAAAAAATGGGCATAGCGCCTGAGATTTCCAGAACCGGCGTTCCCATAGGCTCAATGCTCTTTGCGGGAACAAGCGCAATGCTGTACGTGACCACATGTATTTTCCTGGCAGAACAGCACGGCGTGAGTACAAATGTCGCCTGGTGGATCACCTTCTGGATAATGAGCACACTGATCACAATGGCTACCCCCCCTGTCGCAGGCGGCCCCGTCTCATGCCTTTCCATCATGATGATGCAGATGAATATCCCCATGAGCGGACTGGCCATAGGCGTAGCGCTTCTGATGCTGATAGATTTCATCCTCACGGGCGTGCGTATTCCCTGTCTTCAGATCGAACTCGCCCTGCAGGCCTATAAACTGGACATGCTTGACATTGACAAGCTCAGACAGCCGTAATCACTATAGCAAATAATCGCCGCAGCTTGTAAAGTCTGCGGCGATTATTTGTTCATTTAAAGTAAAACGCCGTCGCGAACAATACGAAGACCGCGGCGACGTGGTACCGGTGACGGGAATCGAACCCGTACGGGAAATTAATCCCGAAGGATTTTAAGTCCTTTGCGTCTACCTGTTCCGCCACACCGGCATATTGGCGCAATTATTAAACGCTGAGTTATTTTATCACAGTCACCATCTGTTGTCAATCACAGCATGTATTGACAAGCACTGTCTGATGATGTATAAATATACTTAATTCGCCATAAATTCAATTGGGAGTGGATAAATAATATGCTGCATTCAAATCTCTCCGTGAATAATAAGGGCAATCTGTGCATATGCGGCGCCGACTGCGTCGAGCTCGCGAAAGAATTCGGCACCCCCCTTTATGTGCTGGATGAAAACTATATAAGAGACAGATGCCATGAGTATACTGAGAGTTTCAAAAGATATCTTCCCACAGGCTCCATGCCCCTGTATGCCAGCAAGGCCCTTTGCATAAAAGCCATATATCCCATACTGCTGGAGGAGGACTTCGGGGCTGATGTGGTCTCTTCCGGAGAGCTGTACACCGCTCTTGCCGCGGGCTTCCCGGCTGAGCGGGTCTTCTTCCACGGTGACAACAAGCTGCCCGAGGAGCTGGACTACGCCATATCAAAGGGCGTGGGCTGCATAGTTGCCGACAATATCGATGAGCTTAAGATCATTGACATGCTGGCATCCAGGCACAATGTCAGGCAGCGAGTTCTCTTGAGGCTCACCCCCGGTATTGACCCCCATACCTTTGACGCAGTCAATACCGGCACACTGAACTGTCAGTTCGGCGTGGCCATTGAGTCCGGACAGGCAGAGGTTTTCGTGGCAGAGGCATTGAAATGCAAAAATATTGACGTGCTTGGCTTCCACTGCCATATCGGTTCTCAGATATTCTCCCCGGAGCCCTTCACCATGGCTCTCGATATAATGCTGGATTTCATGGTGCGCATCCGTGAGAGCATGGGCTACACCGCAAGCATACTCAATCTGGGCGGGGGCTACGGCATCAGGTACACTGAGGCAGATCCCATAATGGACATATATGGATGTATCGAGAAGACCGGCGAGCATTTGAAAATGCTCTGCGACAGATTTGACTATCCCCTCCCCGCCATATTCAAGGAGCCGGGCCGCAGCATTGTAGCGGACGCGGGTTTGACCCTTTACACCGCCGGGTATATAAAAAAGGTCAGCGACAATACCAACTTTATCATTGTAGACGGCGGCATGGCCGACAACCCCCGCTATGTACTCTATGCCTCCCCCTATACGATCATCAATGTGAGCCGCTGTGAGGAAAAGGCGGATCAGGTATATACAATAGCCGGACGGAGCTGTGAGACGGGAGATCTGATACAGGAAAACGTCCCCCTGCCGGAAACCCGTTCGGGAGATCTGCTGGCGGTGCTCAGTACAGGAGCTTATAACTACTCCATGTCCTCAAACTATAACCGCTTCCCGAAGCCGCCCATGATAATGCTGAAAGACGGCAGGGCCCGCGTGGTGGTAAAAAAGGAGACCTTTGAGGACCTGATCAGAAACGATCTGTAAACCTCAAAACTATTATTCATATGCATCACAACAGAGGCCTCGGCCTCTGTTGTATTTTATGCACCCGTGGAGTATAAGGCATTTCTTACTGATTATCCGAATTATTTGTACAAATGGTATATTTAGCTGTCCCATGTGGAAGATTACTTTTGAATACAATAAACGGAGGTCAGCTCAATGACTATTGCATTTTCCTCACAGGGCAGAAAGGTCACCGCTGCGGCGGCCGCTCTCATAACAGCTTTCCTGCTTCTATGTTCACTCATCCCACGGGCAGTTGCCGAAGAAACAGCGGGCGGCGCGCCTATAGCGCAGAATATGAGTTTTACCACCTTCAAGGGCATAGATATAACAGGCGCACTCGAAGCGATGGATCCGGACGGAGAGGCCCTCTGCTACTCGGTATGCTCAGAACCGGCAAAGGGAGAGCTTAGGCTGGACTCTTCAGGCAGCTTTACCTACTCCCCCGCGCCGGGAAAAGTCGGCGCAGACCGCTTCACATATAAGGTCACCGACGAGAGCGGGCTCTGCTCGGGTGAGGCCATTGTGGAGATAAGAATCGAAAAGAAGTCCACCGATGTATACTATTCCGACATGACCGGCAGCGGAGCACACTACGCCGCACTGCGTCTGGCCGAGGAGGGCGTTTTTGTCGGGGAACACATAGGCGGAGAATACTTCTTTGAGCCCGGCGGGACCTTCAGCCGCAGCGAGTTCCTTGCCATGTGTATGGCCCTTAGGGGCATGGACCCGGCATCCGGCATTGAAAGGACAGGCTTTTTTGACGACGGCGATATTCCAATGTGGGCAAAGCCCTATATAGCGGTCGCCCTGCTGGACGGGATAGTCAGCGGATATGAGACGCCCGAGGGCACAATGGTTTTTAAGCCTGACGAGCCGATAACTCTATCTGAGGCAACGTCGATGCTCAATAATGCGATAGGTATAAGTGACGTCGCCTCAGTTACGGCCAGTGACTGCTCATGTCCCGACTGGGCCGTTCAGGCCTCGGCAA
>JAFRAF010000298.1 GCA_017405545.1 Oscillospiraceae bacterium
GCCCAGGACCAGGTCCGTACCCCACAAAAGCCTTCCCTCGTCAAAACCCTCGCCCAGCTCGAGCGTCATTATCCGGCAGTTTAAATCCGGAGGGACAAAACAGCACAGCTTTGTTCTGACGTCTTTGATTTTCCTCTCCCATTTCGCAAGGCCCGGGGCAAATTCAACAGCGCTGTCGTATCCGTCCTCGGCGGCAAAGAGTGATATCCTCTCCCCACCGAGTATGAGCTCCAGCCGCTCCGGGCCCTCCAGCGCCGAGGGGTCGTTTATCCAGCTGTTTATCCGGCCCTCACGGGCGTTATCGATCCACATATTCCCTGTGCCGGCGTCAGCGGCGATATATGAGAAGCGTCCGTTGGTCAGGATATTGCTCCATGCGCAGTCCGGGAGCCGGCTTTTTACACTGAATCTAAAAGTCCAGTCATCTTCAAAGCCGTATTTCACCCGCTCATTGCCGGGCGCTGATGCTCTCACAGGGATATCAGCTGTACACCTCTCATCACCCGTTGTCTCCTCACCCTTTACGACAAGGACATCACAGGCCGACAGCACGGCACAGGCCTTATTATCGGACATATCCACGATGTGAACGCCGCCATAGGCGTCAAGTTCCCCATCCGAACCTGCTGCGCGAAGGCATTCCAGTACGCCTTGACGGCAGGGCTGCCTGTAGTCGCTCCCGTCTTCTGTGAGGATTATTAGATCCTGTTTTACGCCGCAGGCGGACAAAAGCAGATGCTCCTTAACGCAGTTTACAGCGAGTTCCTCTCCGCCGTCCTTTTCCGCTATGACCGCAAGCACCGGCAGGTCGCCGGAGATGCCGTACCGCCAGAGGCCCTCCTGTCCCCTTGAAAAGCTCCGGTATTCCTCACGGCACGGCTCGTGGTACAGCAGGCCTGAAAGCCTGCCCATGGTCCTGCTGAGTGCCTGCCTGTTCATAGCCAGAGATATGGCCGCCTTCTCCGTCATTGAGGAGGCCTCTGCGCCCCCCAGTATGCGTCTTGCTTTCTTCTCCGCGCTCTCGGGGTCGGAGGCTATGGCTATGGCAAAGGAGACTGTAACAGCTCCGTCTTTACAGCCATGGACGGACTTCGCAAACACCCTGAACTCCGGGTCTGCCAGTTGTCCGCTCCCATAGAGCAGTCTGCTGTCATCCATTCCCCCGCGTCTGAAGGGCGAGCCCAAGCCGAAGCCGCATCGGCACCCGAAGGCAAATGCTGCATAGCGGTCATTTATACCGTCACGGCTTCTGCGCCGTATGAGCAGGGTATTGCCCTTTACGCTCCCTTCAAGGGAGAGCCTCATATAGGCGGGGTGGCTGTCATATGCCCGCTTTCCCTCCAAAACCGGCGAAAAGCCCACATACAGCGCGAACTCCCTCTCCGAGCTTTCACAGCTGATATTCACTGTTCTCAATTCCCCTGTCTCGTCAGCCGACACCGAGACATCGGTAGTACATGTGAGCGTGCCTTTAATGCAGTTGAAGCGAGCGCGGCTCCCGCTGAATTCCCAGCCATAGCGCGCGCCCTCAGTATTGCCGGACATAGGAAGAAGCGGCAGCATGCCGTTCCCCGTATCAAGAAGCATGAATATGCCGCTGTCCGGGTCAGTCGCGTCACCGCTGAAGGTGTTGACGCTTATGCCGCGGCATCCGGACAGGCTCTGGCCGTTTTCACTCATTACAAGGCTGTATGCGCCGTTTGACAGCAGACAGCAGCGTGGGAGTAAGTTTCCGTTCCATTCCCCTCTCTCCGCCCAGTCGGCACTCTCATTTCTCACCGGCTTCTCAGGTATGTCGGCAGAGGGCTTTTTCAGCACCACCTGTCCAAGGGGCATGCGTTCCTCCAAAAGCTCAGCGCAGGAGGCCATCTCCCTGTCCGCCATGAATCTGCGCTGGAAAATCCCGTCACATAGTACATTCGCCACTGACAGAATACTCATGCCCAGGTGGTGTGACATATAGCTGCGGACGGCTCTGAACTGTCCCTCCGCCTGCCTCGATGGCGTGAAATCCAGCGCCTCGCACATGCCGTATCTGCCCTCAGCGCCCATGGCGCTGAGCCCGCGCAGATCCTTTACCGCGGCCGGGAAGTCCACCATCAGGGCGAGAAAGGCCGAATAGGGCGAGATGACCATGTCCCGTTCCATGCCGCGTTTCAGCGCCAGCAGGGGCGCGCCGTGGGCCTTATACCTGTAGTTGAGGTCGATATCA
>JAFRAF010000299.1 GCA_017405545.1 Oscillospiraceae bacterium
AGAGCTTCCGCTTGACGTGCGGAAGGTCAGCGGTTCAAGTCCGTTAGCGTCCACCATAATTGAGAGGTCCGAACTTCGATTCCGCAGCGACGAAGCTCGGATCTCTCTTTTTTCCTGCCGTTGCGGCGCAGGGCGCGCTGATATGAAAAAAAGCAGGTCACGGACCCGTTATACATGCAAAAGGGCAGGCTCTCGCCTGCCCTTGTTTTTTATCGGGGTCTCCGCCTCCGGGACATACGGGCGCCGGACTGATGCGCGTTTAAGCAGTGAACTCCACCCGGATGGAAAAGTTCTCCAATGCCGCAAGGGTCAGCACCTGGACCAGCCTCTCGGCATAGTTTCCCAGATGCTCCTCCAGGGCGTCGCGGTTTATCAGCCTTATCTCCAGCTTTTCCGCTATATCCGTAAGGCAGTCGTACAGGGCGTCCAGATTCCTGCCGTACCACTCGGGCAGCTCCAGCTTTTCCTGCAGCTCGTCGTGGAGCTGCTCCCTGTCAAATATCTCGCTTCCGTCCAAAACTGCAGTTCTCATTGATTCTCATCTCCATAGAGCAATTCAAAAGATTTATAGTGATCCCCTGTGTAGTATATCAGTCCGTCGTTTGAGAACACTATGCGCTTGCCCCCCCGGGAGCTGGCGCCCAGCGTGTCTATGTCGCACTCGGTATAGCTGCGTCCCTCGGCCTCGGGCAGAAGGCCCTCGAAGTTCCCGAAGTGGCTGCCGCCTATGCACATGCCGGGGGCGTAGGGCTCCAGCGAGCCGCCGGACCAGCCCAGATTCTGAGCCTGCTTCTTGGTGATAAAGTTGCCCGGAAGATGGCCGTAGGTGTGGATGTACAGTGCCACATCCTCCTTCGTGGTGTACACTCCGTCCTCATTGTGCACATCGCCGAGCTCCTCGGCCCGGGTGTCGGCCTCCTCCGGGGCCTCAGTATCCTCCGGGGTGTCCGCTTCCTCAGATTCTGTCTCGGTCTGCTGCCCGTCGGGCGCGGCCTCATCCGGTTCCGGTTCAGCCTCCTCCTGTTCCGCGCTGTCTGACGCCTCCGCGGCCTGAGTGTCGGCAGCGGTCTCGGCCTGCTCAGTCTGCGCTCCGCCGTCCTGCCGCGTCTCATCGTTCAGCTCATCTCCGCAGGCGGCCAGCGCAAACAGCATCAGCGCCGCCAGAAGAATACAAAGCCATTTTTTCACATCAGCACCTCTGTTCAATATATTGTCCTGTTCTGCCTGTTTATCCGCCGTCCCCGCGCTCGTGAAGGGCCGTGCAGGTCCGGCGCATATGATTATACAGTATATCCGGCCGTAAAACAATATCTTATATTAAAACCGGCATTTTTCCCGCACTCAGCCGCCGCGCAATATATAGATAAACCCTATAAACGCCTTTAGTTTATAGGATATTTCTATGAATGACCCGCTCCGGCGCTTATTGACATGTGCTGGCGCACTTTTTATACTTAAATAAAGTAATAATAAATGATTTTTATGCTTTTTTGAGAATAATTATGCTCCTTTTCGACGAGATTATCCGCAACGGCGGGCGCTGTCTGAAAGGAGCTTAAGTGCGAAAAAAGGCGAAATCAAAGAGGGACAGGCATGTCAGACTCCATAGTCAGCCTGAGCGGCATACACAAATCCTTCGGGCCCATCCGGGCGCTGGACGGAGCAAGCATAGATATACCGCCCGGACAGATAAGCGCCCTTGTGGGGGACAACGGCTCGGGCAAATCCACGCTTATAAAGATACTCTCCGGCAATATTCGCCCCGACAGCGGCAGCATATCCATAGAGGGCGGGACTTACACGGGGCTGAGCATAGCTCAGGCCTCCGCTTTCGGCATACGCACCGTGTATCAGGATCTGTCCCTTGACAACCACAAGAACAGCTATGAAAACGTCTTCCTGGGGCAGGAGCTCATGCGCGGGCCCTTTCTGGACCGCCGGGGAATGGAGTCGGAGACCCGCCGACTGCTGGACAGGCTGGAGATAGCCATACCGGACCTCAAGGTCTCCGCCGGCAGCCTCTCCGGAGGACAGCGGCAGGGGCTGGCCATCGCCCGGGCCCTGCTGAGGCCGGCGAAGCTTCTCCTGCTGGACGAGCCCACGGCGGCCATGGGCGTGCGTGAGTCCCACAGGACCATACAGCTGCTGCGCCGTCTTAAAGAGGAGGAGGGCCTCACACAGCTTCTGGTCATACACAACCTGTATCAGGTCTTCGATGTGGCGGACCGGGTGCTGGTGATGCGCTCCGGAAAGTGCATAGCCCAGGCCATGACGGCCGACTCCTCCCCCGAGGACATACACGATCTGATTCTTGAGCAGGAAAGGCGGGTGGAGGACATATGAAGCGCTTCTTCTCCAGACAC
>JAFRAF010000300.1 GCA_017405545.1 Oscillospiraceae bacterium
CCCGCAATTGTGCAGCCGTCTCCCACAGACACGGCTACATAATCCGGAACTTTCCAGCCCAGCTGCTCGGCTATCTCAAGGGACACTGTCTTTTTCCCCTCCATCAGATAGGGGTTCACGGCAGCGTTCCTGTTGTACCAGCCGTACTCATCTATGGCCTGGGCGGAGAGGCCGAAGGTGTCCTCATATGAGCCCATCACGGATATGACCCGTGCTCCGAATATCAAAAGCTGGGCGACCTTGCCCATGGGGGCTCTCTCCGGCACGAAAATAAAGGTCCCCATACCGGCGGCGGCCGCGTTTCCTGCGAGGCTGGAGGCGGCGTTGCCCGTGCTGGAGCAGGCTATGGTCTTCGCTCCCGCTTCCCATGCCTTCGCCACGGCTATGGACGAGGCCCTGTCCTTGAGGCTTGCTGTGGGGTTGAACCCGTCGTCCTTGACCCACATCTCCCCAATGCCGCAGAGCTCCGCCATCCTCGGGGCGGAATAGAGCGGAGACCAGCCGACCCTCAGGGGCGGGGTCGGGGTATCCTCCTCCACAGGCAGGAATGCCCTGTATCTCCACATGGAGCGCTCGTCAAGGGCCGCGAAAAACTCTTTTGTAGCCGATTTGCGGATGTAATCGTAATCAAATACGATATCCATTATACCCCCGCACTTTGGACATGTGCTTATGCCGGGGGTCGCCTCTATCTCATGCCCGCAGCTTATGCATCGGGCGCACTTTACATTTTTCATCTCTTTACAGCCTCATTGAACTGCTCTATCAGCTCGTCTATCTTCTCGGCTTGGCTGTGGATGCCGCCCCAGAACTCATCGTAGTCATACCACTGGGTGTTGAGCTCCTCCATGGTCCTGCCCTGCTGCTCCACCCAGGTGTAGTATTTGAGATTGTGGATACGCTTGCGCTCGGGATATGTGAGCTCCAGCATATTGTCGATACGCTGTCCGTAAATGTGTTTTGCCCAGTCCACAGCCGCCTTGAGCGGGCTGTACTCTCCGTCCCTCTCCCGGAGCTCCTCTATCCTGCTGCCGTACATAGCCGCAGACTCCGTAAGGACAGTGACGACCACATCATTTTCGGTGAGCTCGTAATACCTGGCCATCTTTATGCAGCAGAGGATATTCGCTATGCCGGAGATGCCCATAAGATCCAGCTTATCAGCAAGCTCTCTGTCCACGCCCAGCTCATTCACCAGATAGTCACGGCCGGCCGTCTCGTTGAACATCCTGATAAGGTTCTGGCTGTCCTCGTCGTCTATGGCGATGACCATGTCTGTGTTCTTTACATTGTGTATCCACGGCACGTGCTTGTCGCCTATGCCCTCGATGCGGTGATCGCCGAAGCCGTTGTCGAGAAGCGTCGGGCACTGGAGTGCCTCGCCGGCGGCCAGCTTCATGCCGGGGTACAACTCCTTTAGCCTGTCGCCCGCGCCTATGGTACCGGCGGAGCCGGTGGTGAAGCAGGCCCCCGCCAGCCTCCCCTTTTCGCCCTTTACGCTCTCAAACACCTCGGCAATGGCGTTGCCGGTGACCTTGTAGTGCCAGAGGTGGTTCCCCATCTCCTCAAACTGGTTGAAGATCATGCACTCAGGTCTTGTCGCCCTTATCTCGGCCACCTTGTCAAATATCTCTTTAACATTGGACTCACAGCCCGGGGTGGCGATTATCTCACCGGCTATGTTCTGCAGCCATTCAAAGCGCTCCCTGCTCATCTCCTGGGGCAATATGCCGATGGAGTAGACGCCCAGAAGCTTTGAGTTGAAGGCGCCGCCCCGGCAGTAGTTGCCCGTGGAGGGCCACACTGCCTTCTGCGACTTGACGTCGAACTGACCGGTGACCAGTCTGGGCACCAGGCAGCCGAAGGACGCGCCGACCTTGTGGCAGCCCGTGGGAAACCACTTGCCCACCAGCGCGATGATGCGGGCCTTTACCCCTGTAAGGGACGAGGGCAGCTCGATATAATTCGGCGCTCCGAACAGGCCTCCCCGATCCTTCGCCTCGTTCTTCCATGTGACCCTGAAAAGGTTAACGGGATCGATATCCCATAGTCCGGTTTTTGAAAGCTTGTCCTTTATCTCATCGGGTATCAGTCCCGGATCCTGCATCTGTGCAAATGTGGGGACGATTATCCCCCTGTCCCGGGCTGTATCTATGTTGTTTTTAAGGCCGACTTCATTTATTGTAAGGTCTATCATAATTGCCCTCCATACACAGTTTAATTGATAACAATTATATGCCCAAAAGCGGCCATTGACAAGTTGTTTCTTAAAAATAATTATGTTATAATACTTTTGTTAAAGAGGTGAAAAACATGGCCGATTTTGCCATATTCGGAGATATTGTATACGCCCCCGCCCCCGGAGAACCGGTGCTTTGCAAAGACAGCTGGGCCGTATGTGAAAACGGCGTCTGCTCAGGCGTCTTTCCAGAGCTGCCTGACAGATATGCCGGCATTGACAGGGACGTTTTCAGCGGCAAGCTGATAATTCCGGGGTACACGGACCTGCATCTGCACGCACCCCAATACCGCAATATAGGGCTGGGTATGGATCTGCAGCTCATGCAGTGGCTTGAGCAGCTTACCTACCCGGAGGAGGCCAGGTTCAGCGACAGCGCCTACGCGGACACCGTATACGGCGAGCTGGCCGACAGCTTAAAGGCCGGTTCAACAGTCAGGGCATGTATCTTCTCCTCAAGGCATACTCCGTCGACCGTTCTTCTCATGGACAGGCTTGAAGCCAGCGGACTCTGCTCATATGTGGGCAAGGTCAACATGGACTGCCTGTGCGCGGACATAATACGTGAAAAGGATCATCAGGCCTCCCTGCACGCCACATACGAATGGCTTGAGTGCATTGAAGGGAGATATGAGCGGACACGGCCCATAATCACGCCCCGTTTCGTCCCCTGCTGCTCCCGCCCGCTGATGGAGGGGCTCGGCAAACTGGCCC
>JAFRAF010000301.1 GCA_017405545.1 Oscillospiraceae bacterium
CCGCGTCCTTTCTGTAGAGGCCGCCGTCCGCCATATGGTCCAGCAGCTTCAACAGCTCAGCGGGGTTTTTACTCTCCTCCCCCGCAGGTATAACATGGGTCAGCGTTTTGAATCCGAACTTATCCAGCGACTGCGCAAGCCGCTGCATATACAGGGGCGCCACGTTGCTGTCGGAGACTATCGCCGCAGTACCTGCGGGTATGAGCTCCGCCGCCATCTCCCCGGCCCGGTCCAGAAGTCCGGCTCCTATATATACCTTGTACTTTTTCGAAGGGGCATTGACCTCTATGCTTATCATTTTCCGCCGTCGACCTCTTCCTTGCATATGCGGCCTTCGTCCAGCAGATCCCGAAGTCTGTCAAAGTCCCTGTCGGCGATGGCCGCCCGGTACTCATTGAGCGAGCCTATTATGATGTCCAGCTCTTTGAGCAGCATATCGTCGTTTTCAAGGAACAGATCCGCCCACATGTCGGGGTTGAGCCATGCCACGCGGGTCAGATCCTGATATGAACCGGCTGAAAAGCCGCTGTGGGCCTTTGCCGTGGGGCTTTTAATGTAGGCGTTTGACACCACGTGGGCAAGCTGGGAAGTGAAAGCGATGAGCTCGTCGTGCTTTTCGGCTGTGGTCACGGACATGGAGGCAAAGCCCACGGGCATGACGGCCTGCTTTATCCGCTCAAGAAGGTTTATATCCTCGTATGTTCTGGGGACGACTACCATGCTGGCGCCGTCGAACATATCCTCCTTGCTGCTCCTGAAGCCCCACTGGTGGGTACCGGCCATAGGGTGTCCGCCCACATATTCAAAGCCGTACTGCTCCGCCAGTCTGAAGCCGGCCTCGCATATCCTGCGCTTGGTGCCGCAGCAGTCTATCACAAGGGTCTCCGGCGAGATATTGCAGGCGTTCTCCTCCAGCCACCGGGCGGCCGCTCTGGGGGATACGACTATCAGCAGGCAGTCGCATTCTCCGATGTTCTCGTTTGTCAAAGGGGCGTCTATGGCCCCGGCTATCTGGGCAAAGGCCTCTATGGACTTATCTATATCCTGGCCGTAGACCGTCACATCGGGCAGGCGCTTGTACGCCTTTGTGAAGGAGCCGCCTATGAGGCCCAGGCCCACTACGCCGACTGTCATTCCGCCATCGCCTCCCTGATCTTCATGACCCTTCTGGCCACCCTGTCAAATTGCTCAGGCGTGAGAGACTGTGCCCCGTCGCAGAGTGCGTGGGCCGGGTCGTTGTGCACCTCTATCATCAGTCCGTCCGCTCCCGCGGCGGTGGCGGCCATAGCCATGGGCTCCACCATTCTGGAAAGGCCGGTGGCGTGGCTGGGGTCTATCACAACAGGCAGGTGTGTGAGCTCGTGGAGAGCCGGAACCGCCGACAGGTCCAGCGTGTTTCTGGTGTAGGTCTCAAAGGTCCTTATGCCGCGCTCGCAGAGGATGATGTTCTCGTTGCCCTCGGACATGATGTATTCCGCGCTCATGAGCAGGTCCTTGAGGGTGTTTGCAAGGCCCCTCTTGAGCAGGATGACCTTGTCCGTCTTGCCCAGCTCCTTGAGCAGGTCGAAGTTCTGCATGTTTCTGGCGCCCACCTGAATCACGTCGATGTCCTCGAAAAGAGGCAGGTCGTTGGCGTTCATCAGCTCCGTGACTATGGGCAGTCCCGTCTGCTTCTTTGCCTCCAGCAACAGCTCTATACCCTCGCCGTGCAGGCCCTGGAAGTCGTAGGGCGAGGTGCGGGGCTTGAAGGCGCCGCCTCTCAGCAGTGTCGCGCCGGAGGCCTTTACGCTCTCAGCCACGGAGATTATCTGGTCCCGGGTCTCCACCGAGCAGGGGCCTGCTATGATCTGGAAATTGCCGCCGCCTATCTTTACCCCGGATATATCCACTACCGCGTCTTCCTCGTGGAATTTGCGGTTGACCTTTTTTAAAGGGCTCGGTTATCCTCTTGACGGATTCTACTATGGAGAGGCTCTCCAGAAGTGATATATCCACTCTGCTGGTGTCGCCGATCAGTCCGATGATACTGTGGTAATCGCCCTCAGAGACATAGGTCGAAAGGCCCATGCTTTTAAACCAGTTGCAAAGGCTCTCTCTCTGTTCAGGTGTAGTCTCTTTTTTCAGTACGGCTATCATGCTTTTTTCCTCCTGTTAAAAAAATAGCGGCTATGCAGTGATTCTGCACAGCCACCCGACGTCTTTTTTACCGTTATCTTCCGGCAAGAGCAATCATCCGTTATTGGCAGCACAAATCACCTCTCTCGGATCGGACCAAAAGAAGTTAAAATAATAAAAGTAATAGTAAAACGCTGCCATAATAGCTTTCATATCGGCTTTACCGCTCCTGATAACGCAAGGCCCCGGAATATGGAAAACCGGTCACCTTTTATTTGAGCTTACTTTAACACACTGCATTCAAAATGTCAAGACGGGCAAAATATTTTGTAGGCTCTCCAAAATGCGGATAATGAAAACGGGTTTTTGTTTACAATTTGAATAAAACGCTATATAATATGTTTATAAAACAGAGCAATAAACAATGGTATTTAAGCACTTTTATGATATGGAGATCAATATGGAAACTGTAAACACTATACCTGTATTTCGCATAGGCCCCATACGTCCCCCAAGC
>JAFRAF010000302.1 GCA_017405545.1 Oscillospiraceae bacterium
GCTTAATATGCTGGCTCATTCGATTGTCAGAGGCATCGCACAGGGGGCGCTGCCTTTGATTGGGTACCATTTTGCCTCCAAAAATTATAAGCGCATGTGCCAGTCCTTCCAGGCCGCATCAGTTATGTCGGTAAGCATGGCTACGGCATGTATGACGGTATGCCTCATTTTTGCAAAACCGTTTGTAAACGCGTTCATTCATACGGAATCGGAGTCCATGCGGTACGGTGTCGTGTTTCTACGTATTCTCTGCTTGGGCGGCCCTTTTTCGGCACTCGCTTATACGGTTATTTCGTTTTTCCAAGCTGTTGGCAGCGGGAAAAAATCCTTTATTTTAGCCATTCTCAGAAAAGGAATTGTAGACATTCCTCTAATGATTGTATTAAATACTGTAGCGCCGATATACGGAGTTGTGTCCGCAACCCCTGTTGCAGACATCGTGTGCTGCACAGTATCAATCTTTTTACTCAGACGCTATCTTATAAGCATCAAAATGTCGAGACGGTTTGAAACCGAAGACGTTAAATAAAGTATCTTTCTTCTTCATCTTTCTTCCTATGTAAGTTGTACCCCTCGCCATCTGACGGGGGGTACAACGAATAATAATCAAGTTGCCATTCATTACTTTCTATGCTTATTTTTCGGTATTTAATGCTAATTATTTGGGATTGCGGCACATTGGAATGGGATTTATACTTATTGTAAGATATGAGAGGAGAGACTCAAAATGATATCCTGCACTGATTTTATAGCGGCGTACAGCGAGCTGTTTTCCTTCGTTGAGGAGAGGCACGGCAGGCAGGAAGTCTCTCGGCTGTGGCTCTATCTGTTTCGCCCTACGGGTGGGGGCATCCCTCTGATAGACTTCATAAAGCGCGAGGGGCTAAGGGGCTGCTTCTCATACTGGGCAGGAACCTTAAGCGAGGAGACCGCAGATTTTACTATGTACCTTAGCGAGAAGAGGGGCTACTTTCGGCTCGTCATGCATAGGTGTCCGTCAAAGGGCAGGCTCCTGACGCTTGGGGAGACGAAGGGCATAACCCCCTACCGGGACTACTGCCTGCACTGTGACAGTTACCGTTCCGCTGCGGAGGAGGCTGGGCTTGGGTATATATACGATTTTACCGATATGGACAGCGCATCATGCTCTATCCTGATTTTTGACCCGAAGGTTTTTGACGGAAGAATCATCGTCGACCCGGACACGGAGGTAATGGAGCGCAGGGCCTCGGACAATGCGTATTATCACCCGGATTTCCACAGCTCTATGAATATGGGAATACAGTATTTGGGCGAAAAATATGGTACTGATGAGGTGCGGGCGTACCTGCTTCGCTATGCAAATAACATATACAAAAACGATATTAATGATATAAGACGCGGAGGTCTGGCTGCAATAAAGGGAATTGTGGAGGAGAGCTACCGTAAGGAGAGAGCCTCTGATGCGGTAAGCACTGAGCTCAGAAATGACGCCCTCCGTATTTTCATAGACTATTGCCCTGCTGTGAGACATCTGCGTTCTACGGGCAGAAGCGTGTCGCCCTGGTTCAGATATACGACCGAGACCGTTCTGGAGGAGCTGGCCGGGATGGCGGGTTATCGCTTCGCAGCGGAAGCCTATGATGAGGAAACCGGCCAGGCGCAATACGCCATTTTCGCGTGAGGGTTCCGACAATGTCAGCGTATCTTGCAATCGATCTTGGCACCACGGGTTGCCGCAGCATGATTTTTGACGGAGAGCTTAACGTGCTGGGCGCTGAGTACGAGGAATATAGGCTCATTACGCCGGATGACGGCTGGGTTGAACAGGATGCCTCCCTCTGGTGGGAGCTGACCGTCTGCACCGCAAAGAAGGCAATTCTGAAAAGCGACGTGAGTGCCAGGAGCATCCGTGGCATCTCCGTAAGCTCCCAGGGCATAACCGTTGTGCCTGTTGACGAGAGCCTGAACCCACTTATGAACGCCATAAGTTGGTTGGATACACGGGCGTCAAAAGAAGCGGAGCGACTGAAGCTTGAATTGGGAGATGAAAGCGTCTTTTTGCACACCGGAAAGCACATTGACCCCGTCTATACCCTGCCTAAGCTTATGTGGCTCCGCGAACAGCGTCGGGAGATATTCGATGGGTGCAAGTTGCTTCTGATGCCAATGGACTATCTTATCGGAAAACTCACGGGAAAGTGCGTTACGGACCACTCTATGGCCTCCGGAACACTCATGTACGATATAAAAAACCGCTCGTGGAGTAGTGAAATTTTGAAGAAATACGGTATTCCCGCGGTGAAGCTGCCTGAAATCGTATGGAGCGGGGAGACTGCTGGGACTGTTTTGCCGGAGGTCGCCGGGGAACTTGGACTGAGCGAAGACTGTACCGTGTCCGTCGGCGCTCAGGATCAGAAGTGCGCCGCCTTCGGCGCGGGACTTAGCAAGGGGACCGTGACCGTATCCCTGGGTACGGCCTGCGCCGTGACAAAGCTGTGGGAGGCCCCTCAGCCAGAAAGGTTTAAAAGCGTGGGCTGGTGCGGATATGTGAATAAGGACGCCTGGGTGACCGAGGGAGTTATCAACACTGCGGGAGCCTCCCTGCGGTGGCTCCGGGACCTGATGTACAGGGGCGAAGACTACTCTGTAATTGACCAAGAGGCGGAGAAAGCCATAAAAAGAGGCGACACTGTGATGTTTTACCCCTATCTCAGCGAGTCC
>JAFRAF010000303.1 GCA_017405545.1 Oscillospiraceae bacterium
AGCTGTGGACCAAGGAGGAGGAGAAGAAGACCGTCTTCTTCGTCACCCACGACGTGGACGAGGCACTTTTGCTGGCAAACCGTATCATCGTTCTCGGACAGTCGCCCAGCCATATCATATACGACTACAAGGCGGATGAAAGCACCAGGCCGACCCGCGATACCATGTTTGACGATATCGACTGCATGCGTCTGCGAAATGAGCTGATAAAGACCATCAACTCCGATATCAATCAGATGTCCCATGAATAAGTGAGTATTGACATACGCTTATCGTCTGTTCACGCTCATTTAGATATATTTTTCAACAAATCAATTAAGGAGGAAAAAAGTATGTTGAAAAAGACTGTTGCACTTCTTCTGTGCCTAGCCATGGTATTCACCCTGTGCCTTGCCGGCTGCGGACAGGCGGACAGTAGCGCTCCCGCTGACAGTTCTGCCGACACTGACGCCGCATCCACCGACACCGCATCGACTGAAGCCGAAGCCGCCGAGGGCGACGCCACAGAGGCTGAGGCCACTGATGCTTCCGCGACCGCTGATGAGCCCGAGGGGACTTACAAGGCAGTTATCGCCGCTACTCCCTTCAGTGGCATGGTCCTGCACTACATCGCCGATTACTGCGGATTCTATGAGGATGAGGGCGTGGAAGTCACCATGGAGTACGTCAATGACTTCAACAGCCTACTCGAGTCTGTCAACAAGGGTGCTATCAACATCGGTACCACCTACGGCACAGCCGGCCCCCTGATCGATATGGCCAACGGACATGACACCACCATCTTTGCCGGATACATGCTCCAGGGCTGCATGCCAATCCTCGCCAAAGAGGGCACCGTGTGGAACGGCGTTGAGGATCTGCTGGGCAAGACCGTCACCTCCAGAGGCGGCGGCGGAAGCGGCAACGCTCCCATATACAGAGCTCTTCTTGACCTGGGTCACGACCCCATGACCGAGGTAAACTGGATGCACGGCGTTGACCAGACCGTCGCTCTTGAGATGGGTGCAAAGGGTGAGGCCGACTACGTTGTAGGCACAACCGGTATCCAGACCACCGCAAAGGATTTCGGCCTTGTTCCCGTGGCATTCCTCAGCGATCTGCAGCCTGAGTACTCCTGCTGCCGTATCTGGGCCCTGACCGATTGGCTCAACGAGAATCAGGAGACCGTAGACCGTCTCCTCAGAGCCTGGATCAGAGCCGAGGAGGTCCTTGAGACCGACCGCGACCTGGCTGTACAGCTCACCGTTGAAAACACAGACCTCAACCAGGAGTACGTTGAGGGCTTCGAAAAGGATCCCCACTGGATGGTAAATCTTGACCCCCACTGGAAGGGCGTATCCACCTATGCCGCCACGCTGATGGAAGTCGGCATCCTGCCCGAGTGGTCCAATGACGAACTGGCCAAGCACTTCAACTGCGAGATGTACAAGCAGGCTCTTGATGAGTGCGCCGAAAAGTACGGCAGTGAGAATCCCGATTTCTACGCAAAGTATCAGGCCTCCTATGAGGAAGCCAACGCTGATTATCTGGCAAATTACGCGAACCAGTAATCAAACCCATTAGCAACAAGTAATAATCAGGTAATTCGAAGTAATAATCAAGTAATACAGGAAAAATGCAATGAAAAAGGTCGGTACTTTTTTTAAGAATTACATAGCGACGATCATAATAATTGCCTTTCTCATCTTTTATTATGAGCAGGGTAGCAGAAGCGGAAGATTGGATGGATATCTGTTCCCTCCTATCCGTGAGATTGGAGACTCTTTCGCTACCATGTGGCCGGTGATGCTGCAGAACTTCAGGGCGTCTCTCGAGCTGTTGATACCGGGACTGCTGCTGGGTCTTGTCATCGCCCTGGCAATTGGTATTCCGATGGGCCTGAGCGAAAAGGTACGTCGGGCTCTCTACCCGATTGTATACGCGGCCAGTATGATACCCGTCATTCTGCTCTCGCCCTTCGCAGTGCATGCCGCTCCCACCCTTCGCTCAGCGGCCATGTTCATAGTCGTATGGGCCGCCCTGTGGGCCACTCTGTTTTCGTCCATAAACGGCATCATGACCATCGACAAGCGCTACCTGGACAAGGCTACCACTCTTGAACTACACGGATTCAAGCGTCTTGTACACGTCATACTGCCGGCGGCTCTGCCGTCCATCGCGGGCGGACTTGTGACCTCGGTGCGTTCCGCCTTCTTAGGCCTGGTGTTCGCCGAGATGTACGGCACACGAGTCGGTCTGGGCTATTTTGTTAGGTACTACTCGGATCTGGGCTACTTCGAGCACGTATGGAGCGGCTTCCTCTGTATGGCAGTGTTCATGATCGTATTTATGCAGATTCTTGAAGTTGGTAAAAACCGCCTGTTGCGTTGGACAATTAATTAAGCATAAAACAAACACTTAAGAAGCGGGTGGCAGAAGGCGCCGAAAGGACCTCTCCACCCCTTCTTTTGCCCGTACCATTCTGACTGTTACTCATGTAATTCAGTCTCCACTTTGTAATTCAGAGGTATGTTATTATGCATAAAGATGACCAAATGACGCCCAGAGAGAGGGCGGCGGCCCTTGCAAAGGGCGAATCCGTTGACCGCATGCCCATAGCCATGTTCTACTTTGCCCCCAGCCACCGGCTCGTGGGCTGGGACGCCGACGCCCTGTTCATGGACGCCAGACATCATGCTGAACTGGCCAAGGCCAGCTACCTCAGATACGGCATGGACGGCGTAACCTCCAAGTACGGACTGCACAGCATGGGCATCACCTACGGGGCAACTGTCTTAAATCCCAAGGACGGCAGCCGGGC
>JAFRAF010000304.1 GCA_017405545.1 Oscillospiraceae bacterium
GGCCGAGTACAAAAAGCAGCAGAGCAGAGGGAAAAGTGAGGGCAAGCCCCACCGTGAACGCAGCAAGAGAGCTGATGAAAACGCATCGGAGAAAAGCCGCAAGGATAAACCCCGCAGAGAGCATTCCGCCCAGGATGAGCGTCCTGACGTCTCCGCCAAGAGCGGCCATAGACATGAAAGTCGCAAGTCCTCGTCACAGAAGGCCGAACACCACAAGAATGAGGCCCACAGCCCCGATGGCAGAAAGCACACGGAGCCGTTCCATGGAGGAGAAAAGCAGAGTGCTCAGGCAGCCGCTGCGGAAAGTGTCAAATCCAAGCGCGGACGCAGCAAGCACAGACCGGATAAGAAGCCTTCGGAACAGTACGCTGAAAATAATCGCCGCAAAGCCGAGGCGGCTATGGAGAAGCAGAAAGCGAAAGCGCCGGAAAAAGCTCCCGGCGATAATAAGCACAGTGCCGAGCACGAAGCCGGCACGGCCTCGGCGGAAAAGAAAAAACGACCCTTCTACAGGAAATACAGGGGTAAACCCAAGGACCAGAACAGCAAAAAAAGCGCAGATTAGCTTATATATGCATATATTACGCAATTGAGCGGTGGATCATATGACCCACCGCTTATTCTTATATGTTGTATTCACATTAATGGCCGAGGCCTATACTCCTATCCTGCCGCCGCCTATGAGTTCATCGCCGGAATAGAGGACAACGGACTGTCCGGGAGTAATGGCTCTCTGAGCCTTTTTAAAGACCACTCTCGCCCTGTCACCTTCAATGGGATACACAGTGCACGGCGAAGTATGCTGGCTGTATCGCACCTTCCCTTCAGCCTCAAATGGCTCTGTGGGAATTGCGCCGGATACATAGCACATGTCGAAAGCGTTGAGTTCACTGCTGAACAGCTCATCGTTGTCACCCAACACCACCACATTGCGGCCGCTGTCCTTTCTGAGAACATACAGCCGCCTGTCTGAGCTGACGCCGAGGCCTCGGCGCTGTCCGGTAGTATATGCCGTAAGTCCCCTGTGTCTGCCCAGTTTTTTACCGTCAGCGCTCTCAAAGTCCCCGGGCCGGTCCACCTCTCCCCTCTGCCGGTGGATGAAGGCGTGGTAATCGCCGTCAGGTATGAAGCAGATGTCCTGGCTCTCCGGTCTGTCCACTGCGGCAAGGCCCAGATCGATTGCCTTTGCGCGTATCTCATCCTTCGTGTATTCCCCTGTCGGAAACAGCAGCATGGACAGCTGCCGCTGATCCAGCATATAGAGCACATAGCTCTGGTCCTTGCTCAGGTCGCGGGCTTTTCTCAGCCTCCATAGCCCGCTTTCGCTGTCAAAGCGGTTTATTATATAGTGACCTGTGGCCGCCTTTGAAAAGCCTCCGCGAATCGCCAGATCGCAGAGTGTGGGCATTTTTACATTTTTATTGCACTGTATACAGGGATTAGGTGTATCCCCAAGCATATAGGAGTCAATAAAGCTGTCCATGACATTTTGCCTGAACAGGCTTCGGCAGTCATAGGAGAACCAGTCGATATTCAGGCTGGAGGCCGCTTTTTCAGCGCTCTCCAGATCTTGAAAATCGTCGTGCATGATGAAGGTCACTCCCGTGACCTCCCATCCGGCCTCCTTCAAAAGTGAAACAGCGACTGTGCTGTCCAATCCCCCGCTCATAGCCATTAATACTCTGTTATTTCCCATATCTCTCTCCCAGACCAGTCAGATCCGTGATGACCTTTCCGGCAAGTATGAGACCTGCGGAGGACGGCACGTATGAGAGCGTCCCCGGCGTACCGCTGTAGTTCTCCGGCCTCAGCTCCTCAGGCGAAAACACGACGTTAAGCGACTTTATATTCCGCTTGCGCAGCTTTGAGCGCATGACTCTCGCCAGCGGGCAGCCTTCGCTCCTGTATATATCGGCAACTCTGAACTTTGTTGGGTCTATCCTGTTCCCCGCACCCATTGACGAGATAATGGGCACATCGGCGGCTTTGCACATCTCTATCAGCAGCAGTTTTGAGCTGACGCTGTCGATGGCGTCGACCACATATGAGTATGAGCTGAAATCAAACTGCTCAGCTGTATTCTCGTCAAAGAACAGGGGCCTCGGCACCGCCTTGCAGTCCGGGTTTATATCCGCAGCTTTACGGGCCATGACCTCAGCCTTATTAATGCCAAGCGTGGAGTGCAGGGCTACAGCCTGCCTGTTCAGATTTGAAAGGCTTACGGTGTCTCCGTCTATGAATTCAAGATAACCCACGCCCGCTCTGACCAGAGCCTCAGCCGCGTGTCCGCCCACGCCGCCTATGCCGAACACGGCCACACGGGCGCTTCTGAGCAGGGAGAATCGCTCCTCACCCAACAGCTGAACTGTCCTCGAATCCTGCTCTCTCAAAGCTATGTCTCCTCTCTTTCCAGGACCTTGGCATAGTAGTCGTTTTCCAGTATTTTGGCCGAATATCTGAACTTGTCATTTACCTTTTGTATCATTTCAACTACATAGTCATTATCCTCAGTGCAGCCCTCGTTCCAGATAAACTTATCTCTGCCGGAATCGTACCGGCCCTTCTCACAGATAAAACTCCTGTTGTTGAATATCACCAGTTCCGACGTATCGGAGAAGATATCCGAACCCATCACGAGTCTGGAGTCGTATTTGAGGCCGAAGAGATTTGCGAGAGTAGGCATTATGTCTATGCTGTAGCAGTACTTTGACACATGCTCGGTCTTCATTTTACTGTTCCAGATAATAAGCGTAGAGCGGTAAAGCTCGAAGTTTTCCTCAATTTCTCCGCCGTTTAGCTCCTCCATCTCATCCACGGTGAGACCGTAGGGATAGTGGTCGCCTGAGATAACTATGACCGTCTTGTCAAGCACGCCCGCCTTGTCAAGTTTTTTTATCAGGTAATCCATGGCCTGGTCGAACTCCATGTTGCATGCGACATAGGCGCAGGCAGGCTCGGAATAGCCCGCGTCAAGCATGGGCTGGACATCGGATTTGTGCTTTGCAGACATGTAATTGCCCATGAAATTGTAGTTCATATGCCCGCTGACGGTCATGTAATAGGTGTGGAAACGGTCGGCGTCGATGTAATACGGCAGGGATTTTTCCATGAGCTCAATATCGGATTCAGGCCACGTCTTGGTGATCTCCAGTCCGTTGCCCAGGGCCAGATAGTCATATCCCATATTGGGATGGCTTGAATCCCTGTCATAATAGGTGTAGGTGTGATTGTGGAAGGCATAGCAGGTATAGCCAAGCTCACGGAACATGTTGCCGAAGCCGAATGGCATGTAGTTTTTAGCGCTTCTTGAAAAGCTCCAGACTCCGGATTTGGGTATGAGTCCGGTGGTTGTGGTGTATTCCCCGTCGCTGGTGGAAACATACCATACAGGGTTGTAGAAGTTGTCAAATACAAAGCCTTCGTGGGACAGTTTGTACAGCGTGGGGGTGTACTCCTCCGACAGCGTATAAGTGGAAAAGCTCTCCGCGACTATCCATATGAGATTATAGCCCTCGAACATGCCCGTATGTGAGTTCTGACTGGTCCCCTCAAGCGAAGCGAAGTATCGGTGCATATCAGCTATTGCGGGCGTCGACTCAGACTCCGCGAGCCCACTGAAATCTATATTCAGTATGTTCTTTTCATAGTGCTCTCCCTCCTCATAGCCCTCGGGCATCACAGGACTCAGATCAAGCCA
>JAFRAF010000305.1 GCA_017405545.1 Oscillospiraceae bacterium
GCAAGGGGAATATCACCATAGGCCACGGTGAGCCGGTTTATGACTATGGTCACAAGGTCAAAGAGAAATATTGCTATCGCAGCGGGGATGCCTACGGAATAGAAGGAGCGTATATGCTCCTTTTCCAGCTTTTCAATTCTGCGGGGCAGCCGCAGCACGCTTTTATCCCTAACCCGGCGGAACATTGTTATAAAGTAAATCAGAGAAATCACATTTGCCAGCGCCCAGCACCTCATAGCCCTCCGGCAGGATGACGAACATAAACACGGGATCCAGAACGATGTTGGCCACGCTTCCAAGCCCCACGCCGAAGCCTGCGGCTTGGGAATAACCGGCGTTGCGCAGCAGCTGGGGCATGCTCATTGACAAGACAGTGGGCACGGCCCCGATAACCGAGGTCGTGATGAGATATTGCCGGCCGTAAACAAGGGTATTCTGCCCCGCGCCCAGAAGCCGCAAAAGGGGCCCTGCCGAGGTGAACACCAGAGCGGCAAAAACAAGGGCGGCCGCTGCGGAAGCGCTCACCGCGTATGAGGCGACCTTCTGCGCCTCGTTTGTCCTGCTCTCGCCGACGAGGCGTACCATCAGGGTCCCTCCGCCCACTCCGAAGACATTGGCAAGGGCCGCGGCAGCGAGGTATACGGTCAGTGCCAGCGAAGACGCGCCGATCATATAGGGGTTGCCCGTGCGCCCGATGAACCAGGTGTCCGCCAGGTTGTAAAGCAGGATAATAAGCTGGCTCCCTATGGTCGGCAGGGCCATTTTTGTCAGGGCCGCGGACGGCCTCATATATCTAAACAAGCTGTCGTTTTCCAATTGCATCACCCGCAGGTCCGGGCGTATACGCCCTCTTTTCGCCCGACCTATGCAGCAAAGGCCGGGCCGATGGGTCGATTATATTCCCTTTTAACCCGGCGGTCAACACGCTCATGCCGCACAGGACCGCCCGGCGTCGTAGAAAAGCCGCCAAAGCGGTTGGATTCCCGTCAGAATCGATGAATAATCCGCGTTTTACGCAATTATCCCGCATTTTTCCTTGACAAGGGCAAAAATCTCTGTTATTATATTTGAGCGTTCCAAAGACAGCAGGTGGGCTTTCCGCCCGTAAGTCCTGCCGAGGACAGCTTACTTAACGGATAAGTATGTTACTGTGCCTTTGCGTCTTTCCGGCGTAAGGGCATTTTTTGTGGACGCCATCGAGTTTTCGGAGGTGAAACCTAAATGCCAAACGAGAAGGTACTCAGCGAAAAGAAAGCGATAGTTGAGGCTCTGGTCGAGAAGTTCCAGAGTGCCAGCGCCGGTGTGCTCGTGGATTATTCAGGCACCACCGTGGCGACTGACACCGAGCTCCGCCGCGCCATGAGAGCCGCTGATGTGGACTACGCCGTCGTAAAGAACACCCTGGCGCGCTTTGCCGCCAATCAAGTGGGCTTCGAGGCGCTGGATCCCATCCTCAACGGCACCACTGCTCTCGCCGTCAGCACGAGCGACCCCGTCGCCCCTGCCAAGATTCTGTGTGAGTACGCAAAGAAGCCCAACAGCACCATCAAGATCAAGGCCGGCTTCGTAGACGGAAAGGTCATCAGCGCTGAGGAAGTCGGCGCTCTCGCCGATCTGCCGTCCAAGGAGGTCCTTATCGCTCAGGTGCTGGGCACAATGATGGCCCCCATCTCGGGTCTTGCAAACGTCTGCAACGCAAATATCCGCGGCCTGGCCGTGGCCCTGCAGGCAATCGCGGACAAGAAGTCCGCAGACAGCGCCGCATAATCAGCGGCAAACTACCATTCCCTTTACGGGACACATTACATTAATTATTAATTGGAGGATTTTAAAATGGCCAGCGAAAAAGTAACCGCTCTTATCGAAGAAGTAAAAGCTATGACTGTTCTGGAGCTCAGCGAGCTCGTACACGCTCTTGTGGTTGAGTTCGGCGTATCCGCCGCTGCTCCCGCTGCTGTCGCTGTAGCCGCTCCCGCCGCCGGCGGCGAGGCCGCTGCCGCCGAAGAGAAGACTGAGTTTGACGTTGTCATGACCAGCTTCGGCGCTGAGAAGATCAAGGTCATCAAGGGAGTCCGCGGCATCACCGGTCTGGGCCTGGCTGAGGCCAAGGCTAAGGTCGAGGGCGTTCCCGCCACCATCACGGAGGGCGCTTCCAAGGAAGAGGCCGAGTCCATCCAGGAGAAGCTCGTGGCAGCCGGCGCA
>JAFRAF010000306.1 GCA_017405545.1 Oscillospiraceae bacterium
AGAATTTGGAGATGTATTTTGGATTTTCGACAGTTGGAAACACTGGCCGCAGTGATAGAAACAGGGGGCTTTACCAGAGCCAGTGAACGGCTCTATCTCACCCAGCCCACTGTTACCGCGCATATAAACAGCCTCGAAGCGGAGCTTGGCCAGCAGCTGCTGATCCGAAGCACCCGTGGAATAAAGGTCACGGATGCTGGCAAATGCTGTTATGGCTATGCAAAAAAGCTTCTCAAGCTTCGAAATCAGGCGCTGTCCGATCTGGGTAGTCAGGAGACCCCCAATCAGATAAGCGTCGCGACCTCAAGCGTACCCGGACAATATCTCCTGCCGAAAATAATGTCGGACTACAGACATGAAAAGCATAATATCTCTTTCAGCGTCATAATGTGCGACAGTACCGAGGTAAGTCAAAAGGTGGAGTCCGGCCTGGCCGACATCGGTTTCTGCGGCGCAAAGCTGCAGAACTCGAACTGCATATATAAGGCAGTCGATGTGGACAAGCTTGTGGTCATCACCCCGCCTAATACCCAGTATTGTGAGCTTGCGGGTTCCGAATTCCCATGCAGTCTGCTCACGACGGAGCCCTTTATAAGCCGCGAGGTGGGCAGCGGTACACGGCAGGAGTTTGAACACTGGCTCTCCAGTAAAAACCCAGGGGCAAATATGAACATCATTGCAGAAATGGACGACCCCCAGGCGATAAAGCGGGCCGTATCAAACGGCATGGGTATAGCCGTCATATCGGAGTGCGCCGCCATAGACTACATACAGGCGGGTCTGCTGTTCTCTTTTACCCTGCCTGACTCTGTTCCCAGAAGCCTCTATATGGTCAAGCGGAAAAAATCCCGCTTGAGTCCCGCGGTACAGGACTTCTATTTATACGCGCTGAACTACACAAAGCGCGCTCAGGCATAGGGCCATTTGCAAAACGCTAAAAAGCAGCATCCGGTCAACCCGGATGCTGCTTTTTCTCTGTTGAATGTCAAAAGGCGTTTTTATCACCCTATATCTCATCCACACTCTCAAGTGCGGAGAGTATGGCCTTTACGGCATAGTCTATGTCCTCAATGGTCGTGAACCAGCCCGGCGCGAAGCGTACGCTGCCCTGGGGGAAGGTGCCGTAAACCTGATGCGCCAAGGGCGCGCAGTGCAGGCCGCAGCGGGTCATTATTCCCCACTCCTGCTCCAGGGCGAAGGCCACCTCGGCATTGTCCCTGCCCGGGAAATCCAGCGAGACCACGGCTGTCCTCTCCGGTGCGGCGGCGGCTATTACGCATATGCGCTCATCACCGATGAGTCCGGAGATAAGCCTGCCGGCAAGGTTTTCCTCCTTGAGTCGTATGGCATCCATGCCGACGCGGTCGATGAAGTCTATGCCGGCCTTCAGTCCGGCTATGCCCGGCAGATTCAGGGTGCCCGCCTCATACCTGTCGGGCAGAATGTCCGGCATTTCCAGCATATGGGAAAAGCTGCCCGTGCCCCCCGCTATCAGGGGGATGGTCTCCCTGGCCATTTCGTCAGTAATTATAAAACCGCCTATGCCCTGCGGGCCGAACAGGCCCTTGTGTCCGGTAAAGGCCAGGGCGTCTATGTGCATCTCATCCATGCGCAGTCTGAGGGTTCCCGCCGTCTGAGCCGTGTCCACCGCGAAGCGTATGCCGTGCTTTGCGCATATCTTCCCCAGCTCAGCTATGGGGTTGACCGTACCGCCCACGTTCGAAGCGTGGTTTATCACCATGAGCCTTGTGTTGCTCTTTATCAGCTTCTCCGCTTCATGAGGGTCCATGACCCCGTTCATGTCGCAGGGGACGGTGTCATACTCCACTCCGGCGGTCTTGAGCTGTTCAAGGGGTCTGAGCACACTGTTGTGCTCAAGGCAGCTGCATATGGCGTGGTCACCGGGACGGAGAAAGCCCTTTATTATCATATTCAGCGAGGCGGTGACCCCCGAGGTGAATATCACATTTCTCGGGGAGGGCCCGCCGAACATGTCGCAGAGCGCCTGACGGGTGTCAAGCACGGAACCGGCCGCCTCATAGGCCGCGTCGTAGCCGCCCCTCTTGATGTTTACTCCCACATTCGATATATATTCGCTTACCGCTCTCGCCACCTCCGGCGGTTTCGGAAATGTCGTAGCGGCATTGTCCAGATATACGCTTTTCATTCCTGTCCTCCGCTTTACTCCCCACAGCCCCGTAAAGGGCATAAGTATCTATGGTTTATCTTTGCCTATTATACCATCAATGCAGCGGCGCTTCCATTCTCATTTTATAGAAAATACCTATAAATAAAGTTCGTTTATTAATTATTTTTATAAACAATTCAGAGTTGCCTCTTTTTGCGCAGGTATACATCATATTCCGGCAGAGTGTTATTATTTCGTTGACACACATTATTTCATATTGTAATATAATAAAGCTATAGTTTCGCGGCGCTCCGTCCCCTTCGGCGGCTGAGCGCGGCTGAATCTTCATAGAATAACCGGCACATGCCAATCGCAATTCCAAATCACTTTATTATAAAACGGGTACTGATATGCATTATGATGTAATAATCGTCGGCGCGGGCCCCGCGGGGATATTCACCGCCATGGAGCTGCGCAGAAAAGGCAGCAAAAAGAGCATACTCATCCTTGAGAAGGGACTGGCGGTAGAACAGCGGCGCTGCCCCAAATCGATCACACCGCACTGCATGAACTGCAAGCCCAACTGCCATATCACCACTGGCTTTTCCGGGGCGGGAGCTTTTTCCGACGGGAAGCTCTCACTGAGCAGCGAGGTGGGCGGCAACCTGCCCGAGCTGGTGGGCCACGATCTGGTACAGGAGACCATCGGCTACGCCGACAGCATATACCTTGAATTCGGTGCCGACAGTAAAATAGAGGGAGTCGGCAATCCGGACGAGGTAAAGGAGATACGGAAAAGGGCTATTCAGGCCGGCCTCAAATTAGTGGACTGCCCCATACGCCACATGGGCACCGAAAAGGCCCAAGACATATACTACGGCATAGAACAGTATCTGCTGTCAAACAACGTGGATATCCTTTTCAGCCACGAGTGCGAGGATCTCATCATAGAAAACGGCAGATGCGTAGGCATCATGGCCCGGACAGGCGGAAAATCCTTCCGCATAGACGGGAAGGACATTATAGTGGCCACCGGGAGAAGGGGCGCCGATTGGCTTGAAAAAATATGCGACGAATACGGCATAGCCCACCAGCCCGGCACCGTGGACATTGGCGTCCGGGTGGAGGTCCGCAATGAGGTCATGGAGCGCATAAATGAGATACTCTATGAGTCAAAACTAATCGGATATCCCAAGCCCTTTAAAAACAAGGTGCGCACCTTCTGCCAGAACCCCGGCGGCTTTGTATCCCAGGAGAACTATGACGGAGACCTGGCCGTGGTAAACGGGCACTCGTACAAGGATCTGAAGTCCAACAACACCAATGTGGCCATCCTCTGCTCCCACAATTTCAGCGTGCCCTTCAACCAGCCCATAGCTTACGCCCAGAGAGTGGGCGAGCTGACAAATATGCTGGCAAACGGGCACATCCTTGTCCAGCGCTTCGGCGACATTCTGGACGGCAAGCGGACCTGGGCCAAGGAGCTGGCCCAGTCCAACGTTAGGCCCACCCTGCCGGACGCAGTGGCGGGTGACATCACGGCGGCCATGCCTTACAGGGCCATGGTGAATATAATAAACTTCATACAGGCAGTGGATCAGGTGGTCCCGGGCTTCGCCGCGAACGAGACACTGCTCTACTCCCCGGAGCTGAAATTCTACTCCAACATGGTGAAGATGGACACCGACCTGAATACTAACGTCATAGGCCTGCACTGCCTCGGCGATTCCAGCGGCTGGACCCGGGGCCTTATGATGGCCTCTGTCATGGGCATACTCATGGGCCGCCAGCTCAGCCGTGAGGACTGAGCTCCGATTGCCTTAAAACGGACATGTGCACAACCGCCCCTTACATGCCACAACACGGAGAAACAGACAATGGATAAAAAACTCGGCATATATATACATCTGCCATTC
>JAFRAF010000307.1 GCA_017405545.1 Oscillospiraceae bacterium
AAACGGCTAAACCCTGCAGCCACAGCTGAATAAAGGAGGAAGAGAAAATGTTAAAACGCATACTGCCCTTGGCGCTGGTGCTGATGCTTCTGTTGACCTTGGCGCCTGTGGCGATGGCCGACCAGGACAACGGTGAATCATTTTTTCGCTTTAATACAAGCACCAGTTCACCGGAATATTCCTTCAGTGAGGATTCCAGCGGAGATGGGTGGACCTATACCGCAGCTACCAAAACCATGGTCTTCAATGGCATAGATCTCCGGAGCACCTCAAGCGGAAAAACGTATATAGGCTCCATACCCATTTTCAGGGCTCCCGAGGGCTTCACAATAACCCTTGCCCCCGGCTCTGTGAATTATGCAAGTCTCTACGGGGGTACCGACAACGGTGAAACCGTCACCTTCAACGGCAGCGGTATTCTAAATGGAGACCTGGAGTTTTTCAATTTGACCGTTAACGGCTGTACGATTATATCCTCTGTCATTCGATATGGTTCGCTCAGTTTAAACTCGGGCCGTATTATAACGGGAATACTCGATGAGATCAGCGCATTGACAATACAAAGCGGAAGCATTTATGTTAACAGAGCCTTTATCAACTATAATCACAAATATACCTATTCGGTAAAATTCGGAAACGGTCGTGACGCGTTTACATCTGACATATCCGGCTTGAGGTTTACAGATGCCGATGGGAATACACTTACCACCGTAAAGAACGAGGACGGCAGCTTGCCGACCTATACTATCGCCCCTGAACAGGTCTATATCAACCCTGCAAGCAAGGCGCCTCTCACCCCCTCTGCCTGGGCGACGTCTGAGGTCGACTCCGCAAAACAGGCCGGGCTGGTGCCCGTGGAAATTCAGACCTGCTACAGGGACAGCGTGGCACGCGGACAGGTGGCCCAGATGTTCGTAAATCTCATCGAGGCCTCAAGCGGAAAGAGCATTGACGACGTGATGAAGGACAAGGGCGTATCCATCAACAGCGGCGCCTTCACTGACACCACGAGCAAGGCCGTTCTGGCCGCCAACGCGCTGGGTATCATCAACGGCGTAGGCAGCGGCAAATTTGACCCCGACGGCACCCTCACCCGGGCCCAGATCGCCGCCATCATCAACCGTGTGGCAAAGGTCATGGATTTGGAGACCACAGGCTTCACCCATGAGTTCACCGACGTATCCGGCCACTGGGTCGACTCTGAGCTGGGCTGGCCCGTACATGCAGGTATCATCAACGGCGTCGGCAACAACAGGTTCGACCCCAACGGCAACCTGACAACGGAACAGGCCATAGCGATCACCAACCGGGCCCTCGCCGCGCTCAGCTAAGCAGGCACATCCCGAAGGCGGACAGGCGCTTATAAAGCATCGACCGGGACATGGAATTCCATGTCCCGGTTTTCGTTTCGCAGTTCGCGCTGTTATCCATTGATTTTACACCGCGCTTTTCATTTTTTGACAGTATTTCTCCATTGCCATGTCCAACTTTTTGTACATACGGGGCAGATCCTTGGGCAACACTCCCGACAGGCGGACAGGCGGTTCGTAAATGGAGCCGTCGTATTTAACGTTGTCGAGCTCCAGGTTGCCCAGCAGTGTCTTTTCCTCCAGCAGCATCTCATCCAGGTCGGCTTGTACGAACTGCCCGCTCTGAATCTCCTTATAGAGTTCAACATAGCTCGGAACAAACAGCGCCATGATTACAATGGCGAAGGGTTTCGTCTTGTTCAGAAACTCCGCTGTGCGCTTCGCATTTTCAACGCCCATCCCCTTTCCGGCTATGCCGAAAACGAGATTTGCCCCGTGGCGGATGCCGAGCCTGTTCAGACGCAGCAGCTGCTCCTCGGCCTGGGCGACGGTATGACCCTTTTTTACATGGCGCAGGACAGAATCCATGCCGCTTTCAATGCCGATGTAGAGATCATTGTAGCCCGCGTCCCTCAGAGCGATGAGTTCCTCATCCATCTATCGGCGGAGGTTCTGTATGGACGCCTCCATGGTAATGGTGCCGCACTCGGGGAAATATCCGCGGATAAGGTCATTAATATCCAGCAGGTCTTTAACAGGCAGGGCGAGAGGATCACCGCCCACCAGCATGGCGCGCTTGACGACCGCACCATGATTTTTGGCCCTGATGAGTTCTCCCTCGATCTCATTCAGGGGGATCATTCCGAAGGTCTGATGTTTGTAAAAGCAGCAGAAGGTGCATTTGTTGTGGGAACATCCGTTTACAGCGGGTACGAGAAAAACTCCCAGCTCCTGGGCAGGCTTGCATATGCCACCCTCGTAATCGAATATCTCCATGATAAGCCTCCTTTTAAGAATAATTGTACCGGTGATGATCAACATCAGCAGGGCTTGTCTCAAACCCTACCCTATAGATGCCCCGAGCTGTCTGGCCTCGTCCTCTTTTCCGGCGCCAAGCACGGTACCCCAGTTCTTCCACTTGAGCATATCTGTAAATCTACTGTAAAAATCCAGAGCCTGTTTATAATAATTGCCTCTTGAGGTCATTATAAGAGCCGTCTCCTTCAGTGACGCGTCGCTGCCATACCCCAGACGGTTTTGAACAGCATACAATCTGTCAATCGCAACCTTCAACTGTCCGGATACAGTTCCCCAGAACATAGGTGAAGCGTAAACAACCACATCCGCCCATATGTATGCGTCGTTCACCTGTTCCATATCGTCCTTCTGAACACATGTACCGCCATTTTTAGTACAGGCTTCACAGGCCAGACATCCGCCGATACTCATGCCTTGCAGGTAGAGGTTTTTCACTTCATTTCCGGAGGAAACGGCACCCTCTTCAAAGGCCTTCACAAGAGAAGCGGTCTTACCGTTCTTTCGGGGCGATCCGTTCAAAATTAATATCTTTTTCATGCGCACACCTTATCCTATCGACTTGCCGAGCTCTCTCGCTTCAGCTTCCTTTCCTGCGCCGAGGATATGCCCCAGATCTTCCCATCCCAGCATAGCATAGACTCCGTACTGCTGCAGGATGGCTTTGTAATCTCCACCTCTTGAGGTCGAAATCAGTACAGTTTTTCTTTTAGCTCCGAAATTTCCGGGAAGATTGAACCACGCCCACATCCTGTCGATTACGGCTTTGAGCTGGGCGGTAAGGTATCCGAAGTGTACAGGTGAGGCAAAAACAACGGTATCGCACCATGTCAGGTCTCCATAAATGTTTGCCATACCCTCGTCCTTCTGCACGCAGCCCGCGTTTGTTTTCATACAGGCATCGCAGCCTAAACAGTTCTTAATGTCCATGCCATGAATATACGCCTCGCGCACTTCGTTCCCAGATGCTGTTGCACCCTCTGAAAATGCTTTGACAAGTGACGCTGTTGATCCGTTCTTTCTTGGTGCGCCGTTAAGAATAAGAATGTTTGCCATGATGTCTTCCTCCCTGAATTTATTGTATGGAAGCGCCTAGCTTCCTTGCATCATCTAATTTTTCAGTGCCGTAACTGATCACTGTTCCGAGATCTTCGCAACCGACAACTTTGCTGAATATCGAGTACCAGCTGCGCAATGCCTGAGATCCGCCGCCCATATAAGTCATCAACAACGCCGTTGACTTGCTTCTTAAAAATTCAAGCCCTGCGTGGCCGATGATCGCTTCCAGACGGTCAACTGCAGCCTTCAGCTGCGAAGTGGGGCCCCACCAAAAGACTGGCGATGCCAGTACAATAACATCGCAGTCCATGATAGCGCCGTAAATCTGATTCATATCATCCTTTATGGCACAATTATTAGGATCGTCCTTTGGTTTTGACTCGCAGGCCATACAACCCAGACAGCCATGAATATCCATATGAGCAACATCGAACTTAACAATCTCATTCCCCGAGCTCTCGGCACCCTCGATGAAGGCTTTTATAAGCGATGCGGTCTTTCCGTTTTTCCTCGGTGAGCCGTTCAGGATCATTATCTTCTTCATATTCCGTCCTCCTTTTTATTATTTCTGTACTCATAATAAAAAAGCTGACAGAACTGTGCAATAAACGAAATCAAAATTTCGATAGAATATTTAGTGATTTTCAGTTTTTATAAAAGTACATGGACAAATTTCATCTCTTCCTTAGAGCATAGTCTTTTCCCAGACACGCACCGTATTCAAGCCGAGGCCATCGGCAATCCTCTCCAGTTCCGCCATGTCCTCCGCTGAGAGCGTCAAATTCGCCGCCCGGACAGCATCCTCCACCTGCCCGGTTTTTGTGACCCCTACTATAGGCAGAGTGCCCTTTGCTATGGCCCAGGCGACGGGTATCTGCGCCGCCTTCACTCCGTACTTGTTCGCCAGCTTTTTGAGCTGAGCATACAGGGGCTCCAGCTTATCGAGCATCCGGTTATATGTCCTGCCTCTCTCCGAGCGCTCCGGCATGGGATGGGCTGCATCATACCTGCAGGTCAGAGCGCCCTGCTCCAGCACCATGTAAGAAAAGAAGGTCAGTCCATTTTCCCTGCAATAGTCCAGAATACCCGATTTCTCCGAGGAACGGTTTATCAGGCTGTAGTGATTCTGCACCGCCGAGAGCTTAAGGCCGTGTTCGCCGAGTATCGCCTCCGCCTGCTTTAGCTCGGCCAGATTGTGGTTGGAGACCCCCAGCAGAGGCACGTCGTCCCTGCCCTCATAGTACTCGGCCAGTTCTTTTATCCAGCGGGGCGCGCCCCAGACATTGTGTATCCAGTAAATATCGAAGCTGTCAAGTCCCAGGATCTCCAATTGCAGTTCTATCATTTCCGTAAAGGCGTCGGGCAGACGCCCGGCGCACTGGGGCGTAAATTTATCGGATATGATGAAGGAGTCCCTGGGAAGCCCCTTTAAAAAACCTGCTAGGATCTTTTCGGAGGTCCCCATGCCATATGCGAAGGCCGTGTCCCAGAGATTCAGCCCGTTTTCCATGGCCGCGTCAAAGACGGGACGCAGGGCCTTCTCCGGTATATCCGGGCCGAATATGCCGTCATTTCCCCAGGCCCATGCGCCGAGGGCTATTTCAGGAAGCTTCATCTGCTCTCTCCTTCTCTGTTTAATCAAAGCTTAGACACACGCGTTAAAAACTGACTGTTCCGCTGTACAATCAGCCATGCGCATACACTCTGTCTGTATGATTATATCAGCACCCCGGCATTGTATCAACAGCTTTGTGATGACCGGTTTACCGGTACTTTTTTCCAAATATTATATGGCCGTTGATTTAATCGGCGATTTGTGGTAGAATATATTTTGTGTACGTTCACTCCGGAACAAAATGCCGTCGCAGAACTGACAAATCAACACAACAAGAGGTGAGTTGGGAATGAAACGAATACGCTGGATATCCGTTGTCGCGATAATCATTTGCCTTATGCTTTCACTTTGCGTTCAGGCTTTCGCGGTCAACACAGTTGTATCCAATCAGAAGCTTAAGATAAACGGAACAGAGGTCTCCGCGCGGGCATACAATATAGATGGCAACAACTACTTCAAACTCAGGGACATGGCATATCTGCTGAACGGGACTACGTCTCAGTTCTCGGTAAACTACGACGCCTCGAAGAACCGTGTCAGCCTGACCACCGGCGCGAGATATATATCCGTGGGCGGCGAGCTGTCCGCCCTTCCCGCCAATCCCGAGAAGGTAGTCGACAGCCCGCAGACCATCACGCTCAACGGTACGCCTGTCAGCATGATGAAGGCATATAATATAAACGGCAACAACTTCTTCAAGCTCAGGGATCTGGGCTCGGTGCTGGGTTTTGACGTGGACTATGACAATGCCAGCAGGAGCATGCTGATAAAAACCCCGGCAAAGGCGGAATACACCCTTACGGTGAACGGAAAAGATTACTGGCTGGACATGACCAAGAGCGAGCTTATCGAAAGGGCCGGACAGCCCAAGGAGACGGTCACAGGCAGCGAGGGCTGGACCTGGTACATATTCGGCACCAACAACTACGCCAAGGAGTTCTTCCT
>JAFRAF010000308.1 GCA_017405545.1 Oscillospiraceae bacterium
CTGGACGAGGTGGCCTATGTCCGCTTCGCCTCGGTATACAGGCAGTTTAAGGATGTCAACAGCTTCATGGATGAGCTCACAAAGCTGCTGAGTGAAAAATAGTAAAAAAGGCGCCGGGGATCGCTCCTCTGCGCCTTTGGATTTTTCACGTATTTGATTTCGGACGCTATGCCGATTTACAGGACAAGCGAGGGATCGGAGTACACTCTGCCCTGGAGCTCGCTGTTGAGCATGTAAAGGCCCTTCGGGTCGCTGCCGAAAAGCTCCATCTTTGTGATGAGATCGTTGGCGTTCTTCTCTTCCTCGCCCTGCTCCTTAACAAACCAGTCAAGGAACTGAACGGTACGGAAATCCTTTGCCTTCTGAGCTGCGGCGTAAATATTGTTTATGAGAGATGTGACATATTTTTCATGCTCCAGTGCGGCCTCAAGGGGGTCGGACAGGGTGGAAAAGGTCTTGTCTGGCTTACCAATCGCCTCCAGCTCTACAAGCTGATCGTTATTGTGCAGGAACTGATAGAACAGCATTGCATGTGACTGTTCCTCCTTCGCCTGTATTTCGAACCAGTTTGCAAAGCCGTCAAGTCCCTTTGCGGAATAGAAATTCGCAATGTCAAGATAGAGATACGCTGAATAGAATTCCTTATTGATCTGATCGTTGAGCAGATCGCGTATTTTCTTATCCATGTTTTTAACCTCCGTATTTTTTTCAGATTCGTATCGGGGTGGTTGCTTTACCTAAAATATATCACTCAAGCTTAATATGTCAAGTGTGTAATTGATAATTTAAAGTCCTCTGATAAAACATACGCCGCCATAGTGACATGGTGTGTCCGAAGTGCTATAATAACTATATTTATCGGCGGAAATAACACGCTTCTAATAGATGACAGGGAGGCAATTATGTACGAATTAAATCAGATCGGTGAAAACAGTTTCTATATAGAGAGCCCGGCAAAGATAGGTCTTGTGAGATTAAACGACGAAGAAGTTTGCCTGATTGACAGCGGCAATGATAAGGACGCTGGCAGAAAGGTCCGTCAGATACTCGATAAAAACAGCTGGCGTCTCACAGCCATTTACAATACGCACTCAAATGCGGACCACATCGGGGGCAATGAATATCTGCAGAAACAGACAGGCTGCAAAATATACGCTCCGGGCATAGAGTGCGACTTTACAAATCACCCCCTGCTTGAGCCTTCGTTCCTTTACGGCGCTTTTCCTCCGAAAGAACTGCGCAACAAGTTTATCATGGCAAAGGGAAGTCTCGCTGAGCTGTTGACAGACACAGTCATGCCGGAGGGGATGTCCTCAATAGAGCTGCCGGGACACTTCTTTGATATGGTGGGATTCCGCAGCGCGGATGACGTGGTGTATCTCGCCGACTGCCTCTCCAGCGTTGAGACGCTGAACAAGTATCAGATAGGCTTTATATACGATGTGGCGACATATTTGAACACCCTTGAAAAAGTGAAACAAATGAGCGCATCGGTATTCGTCCCCGCACACGCCGCGGTCTCAAAGGATGTGACAGAGCTGGCAGATATCAACATCGCAAAGGTACATGAGATAGCCGACAGGATAACTGAGCTCTGCGAAAAGCCCATAAGCTCCGAAAAGCTGCTGCAGAAACTGTTTGACAGCTACGGGCTTGTTATGGATTTCTCCCAGTACGCTCTTGTGGGCAGCACCGTCCGTTCCTATCTCACTTGGCTTAGGGAAGAGGGACGATTGACATTCTGCTTTGAAAATAATGAGCTCCTGTGGTCGTCTGTTTCATGACCGGCAGCGGTTTTTATTTCTGGAAAGTGAACCTGTGTGGTATAGTATTCCCTGTATTAAATAATACAGTCCGACATAACAATCCTAAAACAGGCTGCCGAAGCTGATCCTTTCCATGTTGTAAATGCACTCGAAGTGGTAGTGGGCCCTGAGGGCGGTTCCGTCAACATTTCCTGCGCTGTGAGAATACACCTCCGCAAGCAGGTCGTAAATCGCATCGGTAGCTGAGTCAATATCGGCATGCTTCAACACTATGTGTATATAAGCGTCATGCTCGTGCCACACTCTCACCGCTTCCTCGGCGGCCTCCGCCGACGCCTGCCAGTTACCCTCTGCGGCGAGCTCCTGGGACTGACAGATCAGCTTGTTTATCTCATCTGTCAGCTTCCCGATATAGCTTACATTAGCAAGGCATGCGGCAAATATTCCGATGAGGAGAAACGCGGTAAACAGTTCTTTTTTCATGTTTTGTCCTTTTCATCCACATAGATGTTGAACGAGGAGTCGCTGGTGAGAAGAAACACATCTTCAGGACTTTCTATATTTCTTTTTTTCAGCTCCTTGTCCAGCCAGGCGCGATCAATGCCCAGAAGCTTGAGATTCCCATCTATAATATGGCCGTCATTTATAAGGATGACGGGATAACTGCTGTTGCCTGAATCTATGTTGAGCTGGGCCGGGGTAACAGGGCATTCCGATGGGTAGAGAAGAATACTTATGGATCCGTCGGGTTCAAGCACGGCGGTCTGTATGGACGATATATCCGTTACTCCCTGCTTGCGCAGCTCAGAGGTCAGTTCGTCAATATTAAAGCGGTTTTTACGCATCTCCTTCTGGTTTATTTTCCCATGTGATATAACTATGCTCGGCACATCCCCCAAAAGCGAGCGGAGCCGTATGCTCTTTAAGGTTATAGCCGAGATGAGCACCTCACAGCTTAAAAGCGTCAGCGCGGGCAGAATTCCGTAAATAAGCGGTATTCCCATGTCCTCAAGAGGATTCGCCGATATGTCGGATATAAGCACGGCTGCCACAAGCTCGCTCGGCTCAAGCTCGCCGAGCTGACGCTTTCCCATGATGCGCATTGCCAGCATTATGAGGAAAAAAACGATCAGTGTTCTTAAAAAAATAATCGCCATACACTGCCGCCCTTTCAAATATTTGTTAATCGCTTTTATTATTCCTCACGCGCTGAAATATATTTAGAGAAGCTAAAAATGTTTTCCGCTACCCGGAATCTTTATAAAGAATAAGAAATTGGAGGATATGAGATGAAACAGGATATGATAGTTGTTCTGGACCTTGGCAGCAAGGAAAATGCCTACCTGGCAAGGGAGATAAGGGCTCTCGGCGTATACAGCGAGATACATCCCCACGATATCACCGAGGATGATCTGAAGGCCCTGCCGAATGTTAAGGGAATAATACTCAACGGCGGGGAAAACCGTGTTGTGAACGGCGCTGAGATTGACGCCTCTCCGGCCGTGTACAACAGCGGTATCCCTCTGCTGGCCGTAGACCACAAGGGGACCGAAAAATGGCCCGCCGACGCCGGTGAAAAGAGCAAGAAGCTCGCATCCTTTGTCTTTGACACATGCAAGGCTGAAAAGAACTGGAGCATGGACAACTTCATTTCAGACCAGATAGAGCTCGTCCGCAGACAGGTGGGGGACGGTCGTGTTCTCCTCGCCCTCTCCGGCGGTGTTGATTCATCCGTGGTGGCGGCCCTGCTTATAAAAGCGATAGGGGAGAGGCTTAACTGTGTCCATGTCAATCACGGTCTGCTTCGTCAGGGCGAACCAGAGCAGGTGATAAAGGTGTTCAAAGAGGAACTGGGCGCAAATCTCATATACGTTGACGCCGTCGACCGCTTCCTCGACAAGCTGGCCGGAGTCTCCGACCCGGAGAAGAAGAGAAAGATCATCGGCGCTGAGTTTATCGATGTGTTCAAGGATGAGGCGTCTAAGCTCAGCGGCATAAGCTATCTGGGTCAGGGCACCATATATCCCGACATAATCGAGAGCGGTACAAAAACTGCCGGCAACATCAAGTCCCATCACAATGTGGGCGGTCTGCCTGAGCAGCTGGGCTTTGAGCTTGTCGAGCCTCTTAAAATGCTGTTCAAGGACGAGGTCAGAGCCTGCGGCCGCGCCCTGGGCCTTCCCGCGTCCATGGTTGACAGGCAGCCATTCCCGGGCCCCGGTCTGGGTGTACGCTGTGTGGGCGCAATTACCCGCGACAGGCTTGAGGCTGTCCGGCAGTCCGACGCAATACTCAGAGAAGAGTTTGATAAGGCCGGTCTCGCTGGCAAGGTGTGGCAGTATTTCACCATCGTCCCCGATATCAAGTCCACAGGCATAAAGAACAATTCCAGAAGCTTTGAGTGGCCCGTCGTCATCCGCGCCGTGAACACGGTGGACGCAATGACCGCCACTGTTGAGGAGCTTGACTGGAATGTGCTCAAAAAGATAACCGCCAGGATCACCGGCGAGGTCCCCGGCGTCAACAGAGTCCTGTACGACCTCACCCCAAAACCCACAGGAACTATCGAGTGGGAATAACAACTGTTGTCCACTTACAACGCCCTTTAACGTCGCGCTGACACTCATGATGGAGCAGCTGACCTGACGTAACAGAGGCATTTAAAATGACATAGGCCCGATCAGCATGACATTGGTAGCCATATTGTGCTCAAATGTAGTGTACAGAGTCTGGGCAAGGGCCTTCTGTGCCTGCTCTTGTCCCACAATGCGTTCATCCAGAATCTTCTTCAAGTTGGGCATTGTGAAGTCTTCGATGTATGTGTCTTCCAGCCACGAATCATCATCGTCTTTAGAAGGTTGAAACGGCCCAGCCCTTTTCATACCACTTACATCGTCAAGAGTCATTTTACTGTCGATCTTGTCAGCGTATTTTTCTTTGATGTAGCCCATAGCTGATCACCTCATTATCCGACGATAAGGCCTAATATGCCAAGGACGATCATCAGGATTACCCATGAGTACTTTCATCCTCGGCTCCTTTCTCGCCTTTTTCGGCGTCTTCTTTTTCAGGCTTGCGGTAAACGCCCTTCGCCAAATTGTTGACCACGATTACCGCGTTCAGCACTTTTGGATCAGGGCGTTTTTCTTTTTTATCATTCATGGCAGGCACCTCATACAGCAACAGCAAGAGTGTTGTCATCCAGCCTGAAAACGTGATCGGACAGTCTGTCCTGCTCAGCGACTTCAGATCGGTTGATGTCATGTACCATATGGGCGAGCGTCTGAACGTCCATATCAGAAGATACAGCCAGGC
>JAFRAF010000309.1 GCA_017405545.1 Oscillospiraceae bacterium
ACAGAGTTGCAGCCCACTTCAACATTATCACCGAGGACAGCGCCGAATTTTTTGCGCCCGGTAGGTATCTCCTCACCCTGATTGTGTACGACGACGAGGGTCTTGTCGCTTTTAACATTGGATGTTATGGAGCCGGCACCCATATGCGCCTTGTAACCCAGGATGGAGTCGCCTACATAGTTATAGTGCGGAACCTGAACGTTGTCGAAAAGAACGACATTCTTCAGCTCCGTAGAGTTGCCCACGACGGCGTTTTTGCCGACTATTGCACTGCCCCTGATAAATGCGCAGTGCCTGACCTCCGCTTCCCTGTCTATGATGCAGGGGCCGCTTATATGGGCCGAGGGGTATACCTTGGCATCTTTTGCTATCCAGATGTCCTCTGCAGGGTGGTCAAAATCTTCTGCCGGAAGCGTTGCGCCCAGCTTGATTATAAAATCGCTGATATACGCAAGCGCTTCCCAGGGGTGTTCTTTGTCCGCAAAAAGCTCCGCGGCGATAGTCTTGCTGAGATCTAAGAGTTCTTTTGTTTTAACCATTATTTTTTAACCTCTATAAGATATCCCTTGTCGTCCATTGCTTTGATTATACGATCAACCATTTGGCCGCAGATGTCATAGCTCGTTGCCTCAGACATCACGCGCAGTACGGGCTCGGTGCCGCTGGCTCTGAGCAGTACACGGCCTTCGTCGCCCAGTTCTTTTGTGACCTCATCCACGACTTCCTTGACGTGGGGATCGTCAAGCGTAGCCTGCTTATCTGTGACCTTAACATTTTTAAGTACCTGGGGATAGAATTTTACGGGCTCCGCCAGCTTGCTCAGAGGCTGCTTCTGGCTGAGCATGGCCTGCATGACCTTAATCGCGGTAAGGAGACCATCGCCTGTGTTTGCGTATTTGGAGAAGATTATATGACCGCTCTGCTCCCCTCCTATCAGGTGCCCATTGGCGCGCATATTCTCATATACGTATTTATCGCCTACAGCGGTCTTCTCGTAGTTAATTCCCACGGCGTCGAGGGCCTTGTACAGGCCGAAATTGGACATGACTGTCGTGACGACCGTGTTATTTGCAAGCTTGTCGCGGTCCTTCATGAATTTTCCATAGATGTAGATGATGTGGTCGCCGGTCACTACCTCGCCCTTTTCATCGACAGCCAGGCAACGGTCGGCGTCTCCGTCAAATGCGAAGCCCACATCCAGATTGTTCCCGACGACAAGGCGCTGGAGCTGCTCGATATGAGTTGAGCCGCAGTCCTTGTTGATATTCAGGCCGTTGGGAGTGTTGTTAATGACATATGTCTCGGCGCCGAGTGCGTCAAACACGGATTTGGCTATCATCCATGTTGAGCCGTTTGAACAGTCAAGGCCGATTTTAATATCCTTGTAGGAGTGGGTGGCCAGGCTTATCAGATAACCTATGTAACGGTTGCGTCCGGCGGAATAATCGATAGTGCGTCCGATATCGCTCCCCTGCGCGTAAGGAAGCTCCCCGATCTTCCCGTCAAGATATTCCTCTACAGCATCGATGACCTCGTCCTCCATCTTCTCACCCTCGTGGTTAAGAAGCTTGATGCCGTTGTCCATGTAGGGGTTGTGGCTTGCAGAAATCATGATGCCGCAGTCGAAATCATCGACACGGGTCACATAGGATACGCTGGGCGTTGTAGTTACATGCAGGAGATACGCATCCGCGCCAGAGGCCGTCAGGCCTGCGGCAAGAGCGCACTCAAACATATAACTGGAGCGGCGGGTATCCTTACCTATTACTATTCTGCTCTTGTGGTCTTTACCGTAGTACCAGCCCAGGAAACGGCCTATTTTAAAGGCATGTTCCACTGTGAGGTCCACATTTGCCTCGCCGCGGAATCCGTCAGTACCAAAGTATTTTGACATATTAATATCCGTCCTCTCTGTTTTGCCGCAAACAATTATATGATCAGCGATCATTACTCAAAGCGGCGGTATATGTTCGATATCCTGTCCCCGACGTTCTACAGCAGACTTGCTGCCTCCTGGTCAAGGTAGACCTCAACATCCGGGTGGAGCTGCAGTACAGATGCGGGGACCTCTGGAGTGACCTCGCCGTTTATGGTCGCTGCAATTATGGGGGCCTTCGCGGAGCCTATAGCCATAAGAATGATCTTCCTGGCGTTCATCACTGTACGTATGCCCATGGTGACGGCCTGAGTGGGCACCTCATCAATGGAGCTGAAGAATCTTGCGTTGGCTATACGGGTTGATTCCGTCAGATCAACGAGATGTGTCCTGGAACCGAAGGGAGTGCCGGGCTCATTAAAACCGATATGACCGTTGTTGCCTATACCCAGAAGCTGCAGGTCTATACCCCCCGCCTTCTCTATCTCATCGTCATATGCGGCGGCGGCCGCAATATCGATACCGGAGGGAACTCTGGTCGCCGCGATATCGATGTCGATATACTTAAAAAGGTTTTCATTCATGAAATAGCGGTAGGACTGGTCATGGGTTCCGTCCAGCCCCACATATTCGTCAAGGTTGAATGAACGGACGCTTTTAAACGTGATCTCACCTGCCGAGCATCTTCTGCCAAGCTCAGCATAGAGTCCCAGCGGTGTGGAGCCTGTTGCAAGGCCCAGTATGGCATTTGGCTTGTTTTTCAGCAGCTCAGCGTATCTGTCTGCAGCCATGGCCGCGATTATTGCGGAATCGCCTATATAGACTTTCATCGAATTGCCTCCGATCCGTTAACTACATATTCGAATAAAAATGGTTAGATTGAATCATTATCTAAAAGATTATATC
>JAFRAF010000310.1 GCA_017405545.1 Oscillospiraceae bacterium
ATCAACAAATACAACGGCGAGTACTATTACTGTGATTCCGCTCAGGGCGGCCGCATAGTTATGAACCAGTGGGTGGAGGCAGGCGGAAACAAGTATTTCGCTTCCCCGTCAGGCGCGTTCTACACCAATCAGTTCATTCATTTCGGCTCGACCCACTACTATATGGACTCTTATTGACGCGTGACGCTCACACCGTTCGAGATCAGAGGCATAACGATCAATCCGGATCCGGTGACCGGAGCCATTACCCAGGCGGAGTACGACAGCATCTACGATTACAGGAGCCCGCTGCCTTACAGCGATTATGTTCTGGTCGATATCCCGAGCCAGACTCTGAGATACTATGTCAACGGATTTGAGGCCCTGTTCACCTATGTGGTAACGGGCGACTACTACCAGCATCCGACTCCGACCGGAACCTTCTGGCTCAACGGAGGAAAGACTCAGAACGCTACGCTGATAGGCGAGGACTATGAGACCTTCGTAAACTACTGGATGCCTTTCATAGGCGGAGCGTACGGCATGCACGACGCCACCTGGAGGAGTTATTTCGGCGGCACCATCTACAAGGGCAACGGCTCGCACGGATGTGTCAATATGCCGTTTGAAAAGGCTAAGGAACTCTACTTCATGATCCCTGTGGGAACCATGATAATAATAAGATAATAGAGAAACAATTTTCTGCTTGAAAAAGCGCCGCGGATGTGCAATAATATTTTTTGCGGCGCGTATAAGCGGTCTTGGCGGAATTGGCAGACGCGCACGGTTCAGGTCCGTGTGAGGAGACTCATGGGGGTTCGAATCCCTTAGACCGCACCAAGAGAAAAGACAGGCCCGCCTGTCTTTTCCAATGTCGGGATGTGGCTCAGCTTGGTAGAGCGCCTCGTTCGGGACGAGGAGGCCGCAGGTTCAAATCCTGTCATCCCGACCAGGTAAAAAGCCGGATCATGAACGATCCGGCTTTTTCGTATTTCTGAATATATGCGGCGGCAGAAGGATCAGCCTTCTAACCGGTTTTCTTCCATATGCTTAACAAGCTCGCTTGGCCGTAGTCCAAGCGCAGCTGCTATCTTGCACAGGGTCTCAAAATTAGCTTGTTTTGAACCATTCTCTATCATAGTAAGGTGTGTTCTCGCAATTCCGGCCAAGCCGCTCAATACTTCCTGCGTAAGCCCTCTGCTTATTCTGAGGGCCCTTATAGTGTTACCAACAGTTTTTTTATCAATGATCAAATCACTTACCTCTATATACAATTCAATTGTATACGATAGGCGACAAAATAAAGTCTACGATGATAGACATAACAGGGCTGTTATGATACGATGTTCGTATAGCAAAATGCCGGTATCACCGGCGCAAACTAATCGGATCGCTTTTGGGAAAGACTAAAAGGAGTAAGAAAGTGGCAATTGCGGAAGTAATAAAATACGAGGGCGATAACAGCACATTTATCTGGAAGCATCCCTCGGAAGATTTCAATAGCATGACTCAGCTTATAGTTCATGAGTCTCAGGAAGCCATATTCTTTATGAACGGTCAGGCGCTCGACCTTTTTGGACCGGGAAGGTATACGCTGGAGACAGAGAATATTCCCTTGATCAAGCGTTTCCTCAACCTTATAACGGGAGACCCGTCACCGTTCCACTGCGAGGTCTATTTCATAAACAAGGCCGAACAGATGGCGATCAAATGGGGCACGGACACCAAGGTCCAGTATATAGAACCGACCTACGGTTTTCCAATCGCGATCGGAGTGAGCGGAGAGATGAGCCTGAAGGCCGCGGACAGCAGAAAACTGCTCGTTAAACTCGTCGGAACGGAAAACTATCTTGGTCAGCAGAAACTGGTCACTTTCTTCCGCGCTTTTCTCATGACGCGCGTTAAGACATATATCGCGCAGTATATGAAGAACAACGCGGTGAGCATTTTTGAGCTCGATGAGCATCTGACGACGTTCTCGGAAGCGCTTCATGAGAGGCTGATACCGGACTTCTCGGCCTATGGCATCTCCCTTGAACGCTTTCTTGTTACCAATGTGGTAAAGCCCGACGGCGACCGCCAATATGAACG
>JAFRAF010000311.1 GCA_017405545.1 Oscillospiraceae bacterium
CGGCAAAGGGCTGCGGCCCTTTGCAAACCCAGGGGGCTTCAAGTGCCGCTCACGACCTTCGCTCTGCTTTGGTTTTCTCAAAGCTTTGAGCCCCTGCCCCTGTTTCAGGCATAGTTAATCGAATGGCCCCGTCTTTCTCAATTTCTCTCTGCGTCGATTGGTGCTTGCGTCCGTCTCTGCCGGTTTAAGTGCATACCACTCACCGAATGACTGTACAAGCTTGCAGAAAGCAAAGCATTCCCCTTATCGGGGAATGCTTCGGGCGCGGAAAACAGTATAAACAGCAAAAAGCAGGCTGAGGGCGTCGCCTTCAGCCTGCTTTTATCCTATGCCGCGCTCCCGGGCGGGAGCTTTTACATTCGCGCAAGGGGGCGGATCACTCCGCGTCCTTGAGTACAAAAATCTCCGAGAGCTTCAGCTTCTCGAACTCGGGCATGAGCTGGAGATCCGCCGCCTCCAGCCACTCGTCCAGCTGCTTTGAGAATGCGTCATCCGCCGCAAGCGCCCGCAGGCTCATGCCCTCGTCCGCGTACTCCATGGGTATGGAGTTCTCGTCTATATCCGTGCGCATGATGATGTGGTAGCCGAAGCTGCTCTCCACCAGATCGGAATGCTGGCCCGGCTCAAGGGCCAAGGCCGCGTCCTCAAACTCGGGCACCATGCTGCCCCGCATGGCCACATAGCCGTCGGGATTGGTCATAAGGCCCGGGTCCTCGCTGTACTCGTTCATGAGCTTATCGAAATCCTCGCCGGCGTTGAGCTTGTCAAGCACCTCCTGGGCCTTCGCCCTGGCCCCGTCGGGATCCGTCTCATCCGCGTTTATGAGTATGTGCTTGGCCCCATAAAAGCCCTGCTCGTCAATGAAGGCCTGCACCTGCTCGGCTGAGAGCTTTTCCCCGTTCTCGCCGAAGAGCTTTGCGGAGAGATTCTCATGGAGGCAGGCCACTTCGGAGAAGTACTTGTACAGGTCAAGGGTCATGTAGCTGGCGGCCAGCTCATGCTCGAAGCCCTCCTGCCCGCCGTACTGCTCGGCATAGCTGTCGATGGAGTTCTGTATCTGCTGCTCCTGCTCGGCAGTGACGCTCACGCCGTTTTCCTCCGCCTTCTCGGTGACCACCGTGTAGTAGACCGTGCCCTTGACAGCGTAGTCCTTGTAGTAGTCCTCAAGGCTCATGCCCTCACCGGCGCCCTCATCCCAGTCGATCTGGCCGCCGGAGAAGTACTCGTCATAGCTGATTATGTAGTGGAGCCAGTAGTATACCTCCGTCCAGAGGATGTCCTTGCCGTCCACCTTTGCCACCACCTGGTCAGGGTCGAAGGCCTTCTGGGCGGCGTCGTAGTCTATGCTGGCAACCGGTTCGGCGTCCTCCTCGGCGGCATCCTCGGCTGAGCCGGCGTCGTCACCATCCTCCCGGCTCTCGGCTGCCTGCTCCGTGTCGGTCTCGCCGGCGTCGGTCTCAGCGGCCTCGCCGCAGCCAGCCAGAAGGCAGAGGCTGAGGCACAGGCTGAGTATCAGTGCGATAAGTTTTGTAATGTTCATAGCATCCTCCATCCGGAGTTCCCCGCTTTCCCGCGGAGTTCCGTTTCTATATAATAGTATGTTATTATGTGTAACATTCGGCCTTATGATGTCAAGGCTATATGCTGCATCCCATCGTGTACGCCTCTTTGAAAACCGCCTGTCCCCTGACCAGTCCGGCCCCCATAACATTCGGCGCATACAGTCTCCCCGCGACGCCGGGCTCCTGCAGATGCTCCACAAAGCCGTCCAGGTCGCCCAGGGACCGCTCAATAATATCCCGGCCCAGGCCCGCGGAAACAATGTAGTATACTTCCTTTTTGCCCAGATCCTGCCATATGGGATAGGTCCTGTCGATAAATGTCTTCATCGGCGCGCTGACGCCGTAGTAATACACGGGCGTGGCCAGAACGAGTACATCGGCCTTTTTGAACTGCTCCAGTATCTCGGCCATGTCGTCCTTCAATACACATGTTCCGCCGTTTCTCATGCACCCGTCACAGGCTCGGCAGAAGCCGATATTCCGGTCCGTCAGCCGAACCAGCTCCACACGGTGGCCCTTTTCCTCCGCGCCCCTTTTAAACTGCTCGCACAGCAACTGGGAATTCCCGTTCTTTCTGGGCGAGCTTGAAATGATCAAAACGTTCTTCATTGCTGTTCTCCTTATTGAGCGCCGACCGATACGGTCAATCCGTCTTTTTCAGGGCGGGCAGGTTTATATAGCGGCAGGGCGCACTAATCACTTTTCCGGCCGAAAGCGGGGTCGGCAACAGGCGCGTTAGCCCTTATCCGTTCATCGCTCATCCCTGTTCCATGAAGCCCTCGCCCAGGTACCCTTCCACGGTGCTGTCATCCGTCAGTCCCTTGTCCAGCAGATACTGCACCGTCTCCCGGATGTGCTTTTCATTGTAATCAATGTAGTTATCCGAGTCGCTTCCGTGCCGGTTTTCCAAATAATACGCAAAACACTCCAGGCCCCGGGTCACATCCCTTTCTGTTCCCGCGCCGAAGCAGTAAAGACGGCCCAAGCCGTAGACGCAGGCATTGCTTCCGGCAGCCGCGCCCTGCGCATATGCGGCAAGGGCGTTCTCGTAATCGCTGATAAGCTCATATGACTTGGCCATATCGTACCATGGAGTATAACCCGCGTCCAGGGCCTTCTGCCACCAGAACAGAGCCCGCTGCTGATCATTAAGATAAGTCTGACATAAACGAGCAAGCTTTGTAATGGCCCGATCGCAGCCTGCGTCGACAGCCTTTTCATACCACAGCTCCGCCTGCTTCAGCGAAGCGCTGTCGTTCAGGCTCTGATAGAGCTCACCCAGAGCCACCATAGCCGTAACGGAGTAGGGCGGCTCAGACTGGGCGGCCGACTCCAGCGAGGATATGGCGCCCTCGGGGTTAGCGGAGTCCTTGGTTATAAGGCCAATCACCAGATTCCCCTCCGGGTCGTCCGGCGCGGTTCTTACAAGGGCTGTTTCATAGGCCTGCTCCTGCAGCTCGAATCTTTTCTCCATAAGCGCGTCGAAATCATCCTCGGGCTCGTAAAGCGCAAGCTCTCCGAGCATGTACATGGCCAGCGGGGATCCGGCCTCCGCCGCTTTTTCGTACAGTTCCCGGGCCCTGTCAATGTCATTGGGCATGCCCGGCTCCCCGTAATAACAGCTTTCAGCCTCTGTCAGCAGGGCGACGATCTCAGCGTCTCCGGAAGTATACATCTCCCCCTGCTCAACATCCGGCCTATCCCTGTCGGAGCCGCCCGGAAGAACAGCAGTGTCGCTCTGTTCGGAGGTCGCCGGGGGCATCTCCAGCGGCTCGGCATCGCCGCCCGAGCCGCAGGCGCTCAGACACATGGCCAACGCCGCCGCGAGAGCGAGGATAAAACCCGACCGTCCGAATACGTCTTTGAAAAGGCTCCTCTTCATTTCGAACTTCCTTCCTGCTTTTCAACTCCCGTAATCAATTGATATGAGGATAATATACCACCATAAGCGCCCGCTTTCAATCCGATAATCGAAAATTAACAATTGCGCGGAAAAGCTCCGCCCGTGCTTGCGGCGGTCGGGCCGTATCAGAACACCAGCGCCCATATAACGGCGAAGATTATTGTGGGCATGAGGTTTGCCACCCTGATCTTCTTGCCCCAGACCAGATTCAGTCCCACGCAGAAGATGAGCATGGAGCCGGTCATGGACAGGTTGGATATGGCCTGCTTTGTCATAAGCGGCTGTATGAAGCCCGCCAGCAGGGTTATGCTGCCCTGCAGCACCGCCACTGGCACCGCCGAGAAGAGGCAGCCCCTGCCCATGGAGGCCGACATTATCATTATAATTATAAAGTCCAGCACGGACTTGGCCAGAAGCAGGGAATAATCCCCGCTGAGTCCGTCCTCTATGGCGCCCACCACGGCCATGGCCCCTATGCACACGGTCAGGGAGGCGGTTATGAAGCCATCCAGAAACAGGCTGTCCCCCTCGCTGCGGCTCACGCGTCTGAGCCAGCTGCCGAAGCGCTCCAGCTGTTTTTCTATGTCTATGGCTTCGCCGCTCAGGGCGCCCAGCACAAAGCTGAATATCATCATCATGCTGCCGCCGCTTATAAGTCCCTCCTCAGCCAGGCTCAGCATCTCCTGCATGGTCCCGCCTATGCCGATGAACATGACGCATATGCCCGTGGCCTTCATGACCGTGTCCTGTATCCGCTCGGACAGGGCCTTTTTCAGTACTATGCCCAGAAGGCCGCCCGCGACTATCGCCGAGGCGTTCGCTATCGTGCCGAGTCCAATCATATGTCTCTATCCACCTTCGACCGTCGTTTTCCCCGATTAAAAACATAAGCCGGTGACCTTTGCCACCGGCTTAATCTCTTATTATTGCATACCGTTGAGCTTTACAGTGAGCTTGCTCTTCTTATGGGCCGCGTTATTCTTGTGAATGATGCCTTTTGCGACGGCCTTATCAACGGCCTTTACAGCCACCTTATAAGCGCCCTCGGCAATGGCCTTGTCACCGCCGTTAACTGCCGCGTCAAACTTCTTAAGATCGGTCTTAAGGGCGGACTTAACGGCCTTGTTGCGAGCGTTGTTGATCTTGCCGATCTGAACACGCTTTGCAGACGATTTAATATTGGGCAATCAGCGCACCTCCTCCTGTAAAGTCACGGATAAATATTTAACTACCGTGCAGAAAGATATTTTAGCATTATTATTTGTAAATTGCAAGTGTTTTTTTCCAAAAAAACGATTTTGCGCATATATTTTTCCAAAACACAAATAATTTCATTGATAACCGCAATATATTGTATGGAGTTGTATTTAAAATGTATATGCGCAGAACGGATCTGGCCCTTGAGGCCCGTGAACTCAAAGGGGATATCCCCGGGGTAAGGCTGGAGACCCGTCAGGAGGGCTCCTTGAGGCTCAGCCGGGTGGAGATACTGGACGAGCGGGGTGAACATGAATTATGTAAACCAATAGGCCGGTATGTGACCGTGGAGGAGCTCTGCGCGCCCGGGGCCATTCGGGGGGAGTTCACAGCCGCGGCGGAACTGCTGGCCGGGCAGCTTCGGGACATGCTCCCCGGCGAGGGGCCCGTTTTGGTGGCGGGACTGGGTAACCCCTCCATGATAGCGGACGCTGTGGGGCCCCTGTGCTGCGGGCATGTCTTCGCCACAAGGCATCTCAAGGGGGCTTTCCCCGAGGATTTCGAGGCCATGCGTGAGGTATCGGTGCTCAGGACGGGGGTCACGGGTACGACGGGACTTGAGTCGGCGGAGCTCATAGGGGCGGTGGCGGAGGGGCTGCGCCCCGCCGCGGTGATCGCCGTGGACGCCCTGGCCGCCCGGCGTATGGAACGGCTCTGCTCCACGGTACAGCTGACGGATACGGGGATAAGCCCCGGCTCGGGGGTGGGCAACGCCAGAAGAGAGCTGAATCTGTCTACATTCGGGGTGCCGGTCATTGCCCTCGGCGTCCCCACAGTGGTGGACGCGGTAACCCTGGCGCTGGACACGGCGGAGAAAGCCGGGATAAGCCTCCCGGAGGATGCGCTGGACCGGGCAGCGCCCGGTATGATAGTTACACCTCGGGATATAGACGAGCGGGTCCGCCAGACGGCCCGCATCCTGGGCTATGCCATAGATCTGGCCCTCCACCCCGGGCTGACGGTTGAGGATATTGATATGATGGTGGGATGAGGTGAAAAACGATTTCAGACACCGGCGTTGAAATCAACGCTGTCACTAATCGTCAGCTTCTATCCCTCCGGGGGCCATATTTTCTCACGCGAGAAAATATGGGAAAAGAGCGAGAAAAGGGGGTATCCCCCTTTTCAAACCCCCGGTTTTTCAAATATCATTCGCTCCGTTCATTCTGCCTTGGGCTTCTCCTTGTTTCAGGTTACTGCTTTCTTTTATCAGCAGAGTTAATCACATGGCTTCGTCTTTGGCAATGCTGTTTTGCTGTCATTTACAGCTTTCTGCTTGACACAGACTTTGAGTCTGTACCATTCACCGAATGACGGTACAGGTTCGCGGCGGGATTTTTCATCATTTATCCGGATTATGTAAACCGGCGTTGTTTCACGTGAAACAAATCCCCCAAGAAATTCATCCCAGAGTCTTGAAAACAGAAAATGTTGTGCTATAATGACTACGGAGAATAAAAGCGGCATAAGTGTGCCAATTTATGGGACACGCCCGGCTGACTGGGCCGGTTTTTCCACATCCCTGCCCCGCCGCAGGCTCTCCGCATCGGTTTTCCCCCGGGAAAGCCGATTTTGGCGTGTCCGAAGACGTAAAACATCTACCAGCGGGAGGTCACATGGCTAAGGTCATCGCAGTTGCCAATCAAAAGGGCGGAGTGGGAAAGACCACCACGGCGGTCAATCTCTGCTGCGCTCTGCACAACATGGGCAAACGCTGCCTGCTCTGGGACTCGGACCCCCAGGGAAACGCCACCACCTCCATGGGCGGGGATAAAAACAGGCTGGAACACACGGCCTATGACGTGCTCATACAGGGCGTATCCCCGAAGGAAGTCGTCATCAGGACCGAGTTCGGCGACCTGGTCCCCGCGAACAAGGCCATGGCCGGGGCCGGGATCGAGCTCATCGGCATGCCGGACAGGGAATACATATTGAAGAAGGCCCTCGACGGGCTCAGGGACAGCTATGACTACATTATAATAGACTGCCCTCCGTCCCTGGAGCTTTTGACCTTAAACTCCCTGTGCGCGGCGGACTCCCTGCTGATACCCGTACAGTGCGAATACTTCGCCCTGGAGGGCCTGAGCGACCTTATCAGCACCGTCAGGATTATAAAGAGAAAACTAAACCGGAATCTGGAGATAGAGGGCGTGCTGCTGACCATGTTCGACAGCCGCACTAATCTCAGCTATCAGGTGGCTGACGAGGTCAAGCGCTATTTTAAGGAAAAGGTTTACGCCACAGTGATACCCAGAAACATCAGACTGTCCGAGGCACCCAGCTTCGCGAAGCCGGGAGTGGCCTACGACAGGGCCTCCAAGGGCTCACAGGCGTATTTGAGACTTGCAAGCGAGGTCATAAAGAGAAATGAGTGCTGAAAAGCGTAAAGGACTTGGCCGGGGCCTGGGCGCGCTGATGGGCGACGAGGTCGCCCCCGAGGGGGCTGAAAACCTGCTCCCCATCGCCCGGATCGAACCCCGGCAGGACCAGCCCCGCAGAAACTTTGACGAGACCGCTCTGGCTGAACTGGCCGCCTCCATATCCGAGCACGGGCTGATACAGCCCGTGGTGGTGCGGGAGACGGGCAACGGCCTGTACCAGCTCATCGCCGGCGAGCGCCGCTGGCGGGCCGCCAGGATGGCGGGACTCTTGGAGATACCCGCCCGCATCATAGAGGCCGACGACCAGAAGGCCTTTGAGCTGGCCCTTGTGGAGAACCTGCAGAGGGAGGACCTGAGCCCCGTCGAGGAGGCTCTCGGCTACAAGGCCCTCATGACCGGCGCGGGACTCACCCAGGAAAAGGTGGCCGCCCGGGTGGGAAAATCCCGTCCGGTGGTGGCTAACGCTCTGCGGCTGCTGAGCCTGCCGGAGCCGGTGCTGGACTGCATAGAAAACGGCGATCTCAGCATAAGCCACGCCCGACTCCTGCTGGAGCTGGAGGGCGAGGCCCTGCGTCTGGAGGCCGCCCGGCAGATAGTTGAGGCCGGAATGACTGTCAGACAGGCCGAGAGCTTTATCAAAAAGCTCTGTGCCCCGGTAAAACCGGCGCCGCAGCCGAAGCTGGGCCCCGACGGCGTGGACTACACCGCCGAAGCGGAAAAAGACCTGATACGCTCCCTGGGCCGCCGGGTACACATAAAGGACGGCCGGAAAAAGGGGAAGATCGAGATAGAGTACTACGGCACGGAGGATTTCAACAACCTCTACGACGCTCTTAAGAGCCTGTGCCTGAGTGATGGAGGTACCGCCGATGAAGAAGCGCTGTAATGAAGAGCAGGTAAAACCCGAAAACAGCGTGGGAATGAGTGAAGAGGAGCTTCTGGAAGTCAGGCAAAAGGCCAGAAAATCGGTCATACGCTATGCCCTGCTCATGCTTCTGGCGGTGCTGGCCGTGATAATCCTCTCTTATTTTATAACCCAGCGCAACATCAATCACGCGACAGCGGCTGTGGAACAGGCTGCCCGCTTCATCCCGGATACCGTACTCAGCTGCAAGTGGATATAGGGGAGCTTTCTGCGTTTGATTTAACATTTTTCACATTATATAATAAGTATAAGGAGTTAGTCGAAATGATAGATATAAAGCGGATTCGCGAAAACCCGGAGAAGGTCAAGGCCGGTTTCGCGGCAAAGGAGGTCGACTGCGCCGAGGCGGTCGACAGGATCCTGGCCCTTGACGGCCGCCGCAGAGAGATAATCGGCGTGGTGGAGAACCTGAAGGCGGAGCAAAACAGCCTGTCCAAGAGGATACCCGCCATGAAAAAGGCCAAGGAGGACACCACCGAGGTGTTCGCCCGCCTGAACGAGCTCAAGGAGCTCATCAAGGCCGATGACAGCGAGCTCAAGGCCGTAGAGGATGAGTACAACACCCTCATGCTCAGCCTGCCCAACCTGCCGGACGACGATCTGCTGCCCGGCGGCAAGGAGAACAATGTGCCCATCCGCTTTTACGGCGAGCCCAGAGTATTCGATTTCCAGCCGAAAAACCACGTGGAGCTGTGCACCGACCTGGGCCTTATCGACTATGCAAGGGGCTCCAAGCTCTCCGGGGCCGGCTTCTGGGTCTACAGAGGTCTGGGCGCCCGACTGGAGTGGGCCCTGCTGAACTACTTCATCGACACCCACCTGGCCGACGGCTACGAGCTGGTGCTGGTGCCCCACATGCTGTCCTATGAGTGCGGCCTGACCGCCGGTCAGTTCCCCAAGTTCAAGGACGACGTGTACTGGCTTGAGACCGCCGAGGACGAGCGCCGCCGCTTCATGCTGCCCACGGCGGAGACCGCGCTGGTCTCTCTCCACCGGGACGAGATAATGTCCGAGGCCGAGCTGCCCAGAAAATACATCTCCTACACACCCTGCTTCCGCCGGGAGGCCAGTTCCTACAGGGCCGACGAGCGCGGCATGGTGCGCGGCCACCAGTTCAACAAGGTGGAGATGGTC
>JAFRAF010000312.1 GCA_017405545.1 Oscillospiraceae bacterium
AGGCGGTTATTTCATTCCCGAGGAAGAACCAAAAACGAACAAGGCAAAGATTATAACGCTTGCAGGCGGCCCCTCCTTTTCTTTGCTGCAGGCCATCCTGTACGGCATCATTCGTCTCCGCATTTTGGAGTTTGTTCAGCCCGGGAGCAGCCTTCACGAAATCCTGCTCCCGGTATCCGCCTTTCTTTTGTATTTCAATTTCTTTCAGTTTTTATTTACTGTCATTCCGATTCGCTACAGAATCATATGCAGGGGACTCGAAAGCGACGGTTTGCAGATCATTCATACGCTGAAGCATAATAAAGCTCAATAATCATACGCCTTTCCGGGGCATTCAACGCTCCGGAAACCGGAGGTTAATCATACAATTCCCGTTTGCCGGCGCACCCAATCGTTAAAAATGCACCCCTATGAGGTTTTCTATTAAAACGCAGTACCTTTCCCACAGAACCCCCCGCCATCAGACGGGGGTTTTTATTGTACCCCGCAGGGCTCTGACCCCGGCGTCGGCGAATTGTTCTGTTGCCCGGCTTGCAATGAAGAACGATCGGTGGTACAATCTCATAAAACTTAAATCAGCTCAGCGGGAAATATGCGACGGCCCGTTTTATTTCGGATGGATGCATATTCCGTGGGGAATGCGAAGAACTCTGCTTGATGAAGGCAATCACCCGCAGCTGATCGGAGAATTGAAAAGACAGATAAGCCGGACACGGACAAAACACAGCCGGCGCAGGCCTTAAAAGGAGATCCGAGCATGACGAAGCACATAATCAATGACGCCCGCACCGGCAGGGGCGCCCCGGAGCCCGCAGCAGACGCCCCCCTCCGTGACCTCATTCTCGACCTGCTTGAGAACGGGCTCGACGACGAGGAGTTTTTTTCGGCCTATCAGGCCTACCGCGGGAGCCATCCCGCCGTGGATGTGCTCGTCCGCACGGCCGAGCTCAGCCCCGATGAAATCGCGGTGCTGGCCCCCCAGGGCGAGTTCGACCCCAAGGACAGATACTGCCTCAAGACCGTCATCCACTGCGGGCACGCCGTACTGCAGTCCTTTGACTCGCGGCGGGACGTGAGCCCGGATCTGCCGACCGGAGCCATGGCCGACTATGTAAGCGAGAGCGGAGACTGCCTTGACTGCGAGCCCATACGCCGTTTGCTCCAAGACCGGGGATAGCACCCGCCGCAAAAAGGGCGGGAAATAAAAGGCCGTCCGCTTCCCAAACTGCGGATACAGGTGTATAATTGAGCATGTAATACACTGAGGACTCAGTCAGCGTGCGGCACAGAGGAGATAATATGCTGGAATTGCTTTTGTTTCAATACAAGGAGAACTTCGGGGAGGATTTCCCCCTTGCCGAGTTCGAGGGGCGGCAGGAGTATGAGGTGATAAATATACTCTACGACTGCATCATGAACAACGTGCGCTATGACCCGAACCGCAAGGTAGAAAACCGGATCATGGACGCCCCCGGCATGAATAAGTAGCGCATCATCGGAATTATTCCCGTGTGAAAGACCCGGTTCATTTATTCAATTGGACCGGGTCAATTGCTGTCGTACGGCGTAAGGGACCGGGCACGTTTCCTTTTTCCCGCCGCCCCATGGTGCTCGGCTCCGCCGGAGGAAGACACGGCCATAATATCGGCATATTCGTTATTTACCCGGAAAAATATTAGGTTTACATTTAACTTGTTTTAATTTAGAATAGAAATGCTACATAGTGTCCATACGGCGGACCGCGCCGCGGACAAAAGATTGTGTTTTCAGGAGGCGCCCATGACAAAGCAAGAGCTGTACGAAAGCAAGCTGATAACGCTGGACCAGGCACTGGACCTCATCAAATCCGGTTACTGTGTCGCCACCGGCTTTTACGGCGACGAGACCCGCCCCGTGTTCCGCAACATACACAAGATAGCGGACCGGGTGGAAAACGTGACGGTCTGGTTGAACAACCCGCAGGAGGAGTACCCCTTCCTGTCCATGCCCGAGCTCAACGGCAGGCTGGACGTCATCACCGTGTTTTACGGCCACGCCCACCGGCGGGTACACAGCATGGGCAGAGTCAGCTACGTGCCCGAGCACCTGCACGACACCGCCTCCGCCATACTCAGGACGAAAAAGCCCAACATCATATTCCTGACGGTGGCCCCCATGGACAAGCATGGCTATGTCTACTGCTCATGCAGCCTCCAGCACGAGCTGGAGTGCGTTGAAAAGGCGGACATCGTGGTATTTCAGGTCAACCGAAATCTGCCCCGGACCATGGGCACCCACATACCCGTAGAGGCGGCGGACTATATTATCGAGGAGACGGACGAGCCCATCATACCCGCCCCCACCTATCCGGTCACGGAGGTGGAGCGGAAGATCGCCGAGAACGTGGCCACGCTGGTGTCCGACGGGGACACGGTGCAGTTCGGCATAGGCGGTCTGCCTCTGGCGGTGGCACAGGCCCTTAAGGACAAAAACGACCTGGGCATTCACACGGAGATGTTCAGTCCCCCCATGGGCCGGCTCATACGTGACGGGGTGGTCACCAACAAGTACAAAAATCTGAACAAAAACCTCAGCGTCTGCGCCTTCATGTGGGGCGACGACGAGCTCCACGCCCTGGCCGACTACAACCCGGCCATACGCATGATGGAGGTGGGCTATATCAACGACCCTCATGTGGTCAGCATGAACGACAACATGGTGTCCATCAACTCGGCCCTTGAGATAGACCTGACCGGTCAGGTGTGCTCCGAGCGGCTGGGCTATGTCCAGTTCTCCGGCACCGGCGGGGCCACGGATTTCGCCTACGGGGCCTTCCACTCCAAGGGCGGCAAGGGCATAATCGCCCTGAACTCCACGGCCAAGAACGGAACCATATCCAAGATACAGCCCGGACTCACCCCCGGCTCCATAGTGTCCATATCCAGAAACATCGTGGAGTACGTGGTGACCGAGTACGGCATAGCCTATCTGAAGGACAAGAGCGTCCGGGGCCGCGTTGAGGAGCTTATAAATATTGCCCATCCCAAATTCAGGGATGAGCTCAGAGATAAGGCGAAGGAGTACCAGCTCTGGTAAGGACGTCGTCCGCGCCGGGCGGGTAAGGCTTTAGTGGGATCGTGCCGCGTTTTCAGCGGAGGCAGGTATGAGAAGAGACAGAGAAGCGCAGAGACGGGCGGAGACAAAGCTCTGGTCGAGGAATTTCATAATAATAGCCCTCTCCAATCTGGTGGTGCTGTGCGGCGGCAATATGCTGGTCACCACCTTCCCCTTCTATGTGGTGAAGCTGGGGGGCGATAACGTGACCGTGGGCATAGCGGCCGCGGTGTTCTCCGTGTGCGCCTTTGTGTCCCGGCCCGCGGCGGGCTGGATACTGGACAACAAGACAAGGCGCACGGTGCTCTTCGTGTGCATGACCGCCGTTATGATAATCTGCCCCCTGTACCTTGTCCTGCCCTATATAGGCTGCCTCATAGTGCTGCGGGCCATGCACGGCATGTTCTGGGCCTCCACCGGCTCGGGCCTCAACACCAACGTCACCGACATTCTGCCCAAGCTCCGCTTCGGCGAGGGCATGGCCTGGTTCGGGCTTACGAACTCCATGGCCATGATAATCGGCCCCGCCACGGGCCTTATGATATGGGAGAAATGGGGCGCCGTGCCCGTGTTCCTGACAGTCAGCGTCACAACGCTGATAACCATGCTGCTGCTGACCCGTTTCGATTTCAAGACCATACCCAAACGCAAATTCCAGATAGAGGGCTCCCCGATAAAGTGGGCCGTCAATCTC
>JAFRAF010000313.1 GCA_017405545.1 Oscillospiraceae bacterium
TCAACACGAGTCGCAGATAGAATCGAGATTGGTTGCCGCAGACTGTACAGTTTCTGATTTGAAGAAGGATAACTGTAACATGATGGTTGGTTTTCAACGTGCTGGTGAGCAGGTCGTTTTGATCGATTCTGACTATATGAACGCGTTATCAGAACTATTATAATGAACACTTCCACTTTACCAACCGCAGAATACCAAACCCGACGGTAGTAAACCGCCCCAGTTTTTACTACTATTTGACTACCATTGACGGCATTGACTTGCCGCATTTTGCCGTATTTTGCTTTTTCCGTGACAGAGTCACAGAGAATTGATAAGACCCGCAAGGCACTCTGCGAGCTTCAGAGTGCCGTTTTTATAGTGGAAAAATCCGTGGTGATGGTGTATAATAAACTACTTAGTTTTGCGGGTGTGACGGGAGGATTCCGTTAAGGCGAGATTTGTGGAGGTGACGTATGAGTTTTCTCTTCGTAGCCCTCGGAGGAGCAATTGGAGCAATAGGAAGATATGCAATTAGCTTGATTCCAGTGAAAACTGGTTTTCCTATTCTTACACTAATCACAAATTTTCTTGGTGCTGTCCTTATCGGCTTCATTGTTGGGCTCGTCAGCAAGCGCGATGATATCCCACCGAATGCTGTACTGTTTTGGAAAACCGGGTTATGTGGCGGTTTTACGACCTTTTCAACATTTTCGCTTGAAGCTTTCTCTCTGATCGAGAAGCACCAGGTTGCTTTGGGTGGATTATATATTTTTACCAGCGTTGGTTTTTGTGTTGTGGGAATCATGCTCGGAAGGCAGTTGGCAATGCTGATGGCTTAACATGTTCCAGTTTATCTCTCTGCCTTTCGCTTCACCTGACGGTAGTAACCCACCCCGATTTTTACTACCATTTGACTACCATTGACGGCATTGACTTGCCGCATTTTGCCGTATTTTGCTTTTTCCGTGACAGAGTCACAGATTATTAACAACTTTTTCTGCCCGGCAAATCGCGGCAAAACGGGGCAGAATACGGCTTTTCAGGAGGCAAAACTCATTTGATAAAGATTTTATTTGTGTGCCACGGCAATATATGCAGAAGTCCCATGGCGGAGTTTGTGATGAGAGACATGGTACAAAGGGCGGGCCTGTCCGATAAGATAGAGGCGGCCTCGGCGGCCACCAGCAGGGAAGAACTGGGGAATCCGGTGTATCCGCCCGTGGTAAAAATACTGACACGTATGGGCATAGACTGCGGCGGCAAGCGGGCCAGGCAGATCGTGCCAGAGGACTATGACAGCTATGACCTGATCATAGGTATGGACAGCAACAACCTGAGAAATATGCGGCGGGTTTTCCGCGGGGAATGGGACGGCAGGATAAAGCTGCTGCTGGATTACACGGACCACCCCCGAGACGTGGCGGACCCCTGGTATACCCGGGACTTCGAGGCCTGCAGACGGGATGTCGAAGAAGGCTGTGCCGCCCTGCTTGAGGAGCTCATAAGCTCTGGCAGGGCAAGCTGATGGCTGTCCGGCTTAAGTGTAACCGATAGAGCAAATAATATATGAAAAGGAAAACCTCCCTTGTCTTCGGCGGCGTGAAAGCTGCCTCGGACAAGGGAGGTTTCCTGGTTTTGCTTGAAAGCGAATCAGGGGTTACGCTTATATGCTGTTTTTATCGATGAGCTTGCCCTTTGCCAGCTCGTACCGCTTTTTGGCCCGTGACGCGTACTTTTCGTTGTGGGTGACCAGGAGGATGGTCTTCCCCTCGGCGTTGAGCTTGTCAAACAGCTCCATGACCCGTTCTGACCAGTAGTTGTCCAGGTCGTTGGTGGGCTCGTCCAGAAGATACAGCTGCGGATCTCTGGCCCAGGTCACGGCCAGCATGGCGCGGCGCTTCTGGCCTCCGCTGAGGTGACAGGGGAGCTCGTCCCTTTTCTCATTGAGGCCCAGATAGTCGATGATATAGTCCGTGTCCTCCAAATCCGCAGATGTGGCCCGGGTGCTGACAGATACCTTTCTCGCGAATGCGATGTTTTCCTCAATAGTCAGGGCCTGCATCAGCTGTATGTTCTGGGAGACATAGCCTATCTGTCCAGCGCGTACGGAGGATATCTCGTTATCACTCATGCCGCTGTAGGCTTGGCCGTTGAATATGATGTCGCCGCCTGTGGGGGTGAGCATCCCGCCGATCAGGAACAGAAGGGTGCTTTTTCCCGCGCCGGACTCACCGCTCACCGAGATGTAGTCGCCGCTGTCGATGGAGAAATCCAGTTCATTAATGGGGCAGATCTCACCGTACTGTTTTGTGATGTTTTTGAGCTCGCAAAGCATGCTAAACCTCCCCTTCCGATATAGCCTTTGTCGGATCCATGCGCACGCTTCTGAGTATGGGACCGACGGAGGACAGCAGCCCGATTATCAGCGAGAAAATCACTCCGGCTGCAACCCACAGAATATCTGTGCCGAAGGAGCGGCTGCCCACGGGGAGCACCATGAGAGACTGCAGGAAAGTGACCACGGGCTTGAACAGCACCATGCCAAGTATACCGCCTATCAGCCCGCCGATAAAGCTCATAGCGCCGACCTGTATGAGTATCATGCGTAATACATCCTTTTTCCTGAGGCCAATGGAGCGCAGATAGCCGATCTCACGCTGCATCTTTCCGGTGAGATTCTTAAACTGTGAGTAGAGAGCGAGACAGGCCAGCAGGACGATAACGATGGCGAAGGCGAAGAGTATCTTCGCAAGATTTGCCATCTGGTCGCTGAGGGCTGAGCGGGTGGCGGATATGGATGAGATATTGGCGTTTATCCCATTGTCCAGGACCCTCTGGACGAAATCATCCGGAGAGACGCCGTCCCTGAGCTTTATGAGATAGCAGGTGACCAGCTTGCTCAGGTCCTGACTCTCGTCGAACTTGCGGTATTCATCCTCCAGCGTGAACCTGGCATGCGCGATCTCGCGGGCATCGTTGATGTCTATGTAGACAGACTGGTCAATGGCCGAGCCCGTGGGGGCGAGGGTGCCGACCACACGGAAGGTGTTGCCCAGCAGGAACATCAGCATGCCGTCCTTGCCCTCTGCCTGGTCGCCTATGAGCATGTCGTCCTTCTGCATCGTGCTCGTGTCGTACCATGGGGAGACTATGAAGTCCGTAGCTTTGTCGAAGCCGATTATCCGGTATTCCTTGCCGGTGGAACAGCAGCTCGCCCCGGGGAGGGTCTGCAAAAAGAACTGTGGGGTAATTCTTTCTATATCCTCCTCCGGGAGGACCCCGTCGATCACGTCTTTATCCATGTAGACCATCTGGGCGATGCCGCTGTAGAGGAATTCTGTCTCGTCTATCCTGGCAGTGTAAGGGTAGATTATTACATCAGCCCCGAGACGCTCCTCGCTTATTTTCAGACCTGAGCTTATGCAGCTGCTTATCGCTAATATGAGTATTACGGCAAGCACGGCGATGGCTGTGATTATGATGGTCATGGCCGTACTGTCTTTTCGCCGGGATACGTTTAATAAGGCGGTTTTGAACATGTGTGATCCTTCTTGTTGTTTACAGGTCTTTTTCACCCTTGTTCAGCAGCATGACTATGCCGTCGATGAGGGTGAGAGCGCCGATAACCCTTGCCCACAGAGCTGTGGCGTGACATGCCATGCCCTCTTTGACGCAGACGCCTATGCCCAGTGCGCCGGAGAAAGTCACGATAATAAACGCGAGGCCGAGGATGATGAATGCGAAGGGTGCCGATCTCTTTTTCGCGATGTTCTCCAGAGCTATGACTATCAGCGCTGCGGATATGAGGGCGAGGGCTTTTCCTGTGTATACGCATTTCATGGCGACAAAGTTGCCGTTGGCCAGCTCAAGCTGGCCGGAGCAGGGCTTGGCCCATGTGAAGACCGCTATCAGCAGTATAACCGATAGTATCAGTCCCGCCAGGTTGAGCCACATGGCCTTTTTCTCATTAATTTTGATGACCGTCCTTTCAATTTTTTTTTGCGGCAATAAGAGGCTTAAGCTAATTATCAAATCTTTTATTGCCTGCGTATATTATATTTCCGGTATATGCCAATTTCAAATAGAAAAATATAATTAAATGAATGGATTAATAGAATATATAGATTGGGAGTTAAATGCAATTAAACAATATATGTGAAAAAAAGTAA
>JAFRAF010000314.1 GCA_017405545.1 Oscillospiraceae bacterium
AAGCTGTTCGACGGTTTCGAAGCGGGGACGGATGCCTTCATCAATCTGCTTTACACCTTCGACAAAAAAGACCGGCTCACCGGTGCGGTCGTCAACGTGCCGTGTCCGGCCCAGACCAATGAACTTGCCTGGATGCTCCATGCCGGTTTCCTGTATGAGTTTTATTTGTCTTGATATGCTGCGAGAACGCCTTTATAAGTCATGTAGCAATCGAATTTGCTCACCACTTCAAACGGAGCGTGCATGCTCAGCACCGGAACGCCGGCGTCAATGGTGTCGATATTTCGGTTTGCCATAAACATGGCCACAGTCCCGCCGCCGCCCTCGTCGACCTTTCCCAGTTCGCCCATCTGCCAGACCACGTTTTCATTCCTGAACATGCGTCTGACTCTGCCCACTATCTCAGCCGAGGCGTCGCTTGAATGGGATTTTCCGCCGCTGCCTGTGAATTTGGACAGGGCGATACCGTAGTTGATCCTGGCGTTGTTGCGCTTTTCGTATACCTCCGGGAAATTGGGGTCATAAGCTGAGGTGACGTCTGCCGACAGGCAGAAGGAATTGGCAAAGCAGCGCTCAAGCTTCACGCCCTGTATATCGCAGAGCTCGGACATAAAGTGTTCGAATGCCATCGACTGCATTCCCGTCACACCCATTGAGCCTATCTCCTCCTTATCCGCCAGAATGCAGACCGCTGTCTTTTCCGGATCCTGAGTGTCAAGTATGGCCTTAAGCTCCGCAAAGGCGCAAACCCTGTCGTCATGGCCGTAGGACCCTATCAGCGAACGGTCCAGGCCCACATCCCGCGGCTTTATGGCCGGTACGGCCTCCAGCTCTGCGGAGAGGAAGTCCTCCTCGGTGATGCGGTATTTCTCGTTGAGTATCTTCAAGACGCTGAGCTTGACCTTGTCCGACTCACCATCCTCGTCCACAGGCAGGCTTCCGACGATTATATTCAGCTGCTCGCCCGTTATCGCTTCACCCAGTTTCTTGTTCTTCTGAGCTGAGGCCAGATGCGGCAGCAGATCGGTTATATACAGTACCGGGTCCGTGGGTTCAGAGCCTATCTCCACATCCACACAACTCCCGTCAGCCAGAATAACGACGCCGCAGAGCTCAAGAGGGATGGTGACCCACTGGTACTTGCGTATGCCGCCGTAATAATGTGTCTTGAAGAAAGCTATCTCGCTGTCCTCATACAGAGGGGATTGCTTTAGATCAAGTCTGGGTGAGTCTATGTGCGCAGCCGCGATATTTGCCCCCTGATCCAGGGGCTTTTTGCCGATAATGGCCAACATGAGGGCCTTGCCCCGGTTGGAACAGTATATCTTATCGCCCGGCTTGAGCTCCATATCAGGTGAAAACTCTTTAAAGCCCCGGGCCCTGGCCAGCCTTATGGCCTCGGCCGTGGCAAGGCGCTCTGTCTTTCCGACTGCAAGAAAGCTCTTATATTCCTCGCAGTAGGAGTCTGACAGGCTTTTTTCCTCGGCGCTGATGGTCAGGCCTATATTTTTCTGCTTGTAAAACAGCTTGCTTTTTTTCTCACTCATCAGTATATCCCCATCCTTTCAAAACAGTTATCGCAGTATTCTTCAAATTCCTCAACAGTTGAGAATGTATTATAGAGCACCTTGGTGCAGTGTTTCTCGAAAAACTCATCGCTCTGCTGGGCCTTGATACGCATCATGGCGTAGTCGTAGTCTATGCCCTCCCGAAGCATGATGCGCCTTGCGCGGACCTCAGCGGGAGCTGTTACGGCAAATACGTAGTCGCATTTTTCTCCCCAACCGGATTCAATAAGCGCTATTGCATCTATGGCAAATATAGTTCTGCCTCCGCTCCTCTCCCTCTCTATGCAGCGGTCTGCCTCCGCTCCGATGTGCCTGTGGGAAATATCATTCAAATCGGCAAGGGCCACTTTGTCGTTGAATACAACAGCGCCAAGGCGTTTTGTGTCCACGCCCTGCTCCCCCAAAACGCCCGGGAATCTGGACTCAAGCTCCTCCTTCATGGGCTGGCAGCTTCTGAGCATCTCGTGGTATACCGCGTCACAGTCCATGATATACGCGCCGTGAGCCTCAAGCACGTTAAGGGCGGTGGTCTTTCCCGCCCCAGTGCCGCCTGTAATCCCAATTATCTTCACTGTATCTTCCCCTCTCCTAAAAGCTTTATCAATTCATACTTCGGCAGGCTGCCCTGCCGGAGTATCCTGAAGGGCCGGACGGTCATATCCAGGATCGTGGACTCGGAACCCACGCTGCATCTTCCACCGTCAACGGCGCATTCAATCTTTCCGTCAAAATACTCCATGACCTTTTGAAAGTCCTTGGGACTTTCAAAACCGGAGGGATTCGCCGAAGGCGCCGCAAGGGGCAGTCCGGATATCCTTATAAGCTCCAGCGTCAGGGGGTGGTCCGGGCATCGAAGTCCCACAGTGTTCCCGCCCGCCGTGACTATATCAGGCACCGAACTGTTCCTGTTAAGCACCATAGTGAGAGGGCCCGGCCAGAAGCGCTCACCAAGCGCTCTCGCCTCGTCCGGGGCGTCCGCAGACAGCCTCCCGATATCCTCAACACCGGATATGAGCAGACTTATGGGCTTGTACTCCGGTCTGCCCTTGACCTCATAGATTCGCTGTACCGCAGCGGCGTCAAAGGCGTTGGCCGCAAGCCCGTATACCGTCTCTGTGGGTACCGCAACAAGGCCGCCTTTTTTAAGTATCTCAGCGGCCGCAGCCAAGTTTTCCTTTATAAGCAGGGTGTACATAATATTTTCATTCCTCCTGCGTGGCCTTGAGCTTTTCAGCCTGGGCAGCAGTAATGAGGGCGTCGATTATCTCGTCAAGATCGCCGTTGAGTATCTGCTCTATCTTATACAGGGTGAGGCCGATTCTGTGATCCGTGACCCTGCCCTGGGGATAGTTGTATGTGCGTATGCGCTCGGAACGGTCGCCCGTACCCACCTGACTCTTTCTCTCCGCTGCCAGTGCGGCGTTCTGCTTTGCCTGTTCCGCCTCGTAGAGCCGGGATGCCAGTATCTTCATGGCCCTCTCACGGTTCTTATGCTGACTTCTCTCGTCCTGACATTCCACGACCGTACCGGTAGGCAGATGGGTTATGCGTATGGCCGACTCAGTCTTGTTTACATGCTGGCCGCCCGCGCCGGACGAGCGGAAAGTATCTATCTGCAGATCGGTCGGATTAATCTCAAAGTCCAACTCCTCCATCTCCGGCAAAACGGCCACAGTGACCGTGGAGGTGTGTATGCGGCCGGATGCCTCCGTGTCGGGCACACGCTGCACCCTGTGCACTCCGCTTTCAAACTTGAATCTGGAGTAGGCGCCCTCCCCCTCGACGATGAAGCTTATCTCCTTGACTCCGCCAAGCTCCGTCTCATTTAGGTTAACAATTTCTGTCTTCCAGCGCTTTGATTCGGCGTACATGCTGTATATGCGGTGCAGGCTGTGGGCAAAGAGGGCAGCCTCCTCGCCGCCCGCTCCGCCGCGTATCTCTATGATAACGTTCTTGCTGTCATTCGGGTCTTTGGGGAGCAGCAGGAGCTTTATCTCCTCTTCCAGGGTCTCCATGCGTTTGTTCGCGTC
>JAFRAF010000315.1 GCA_017405545.1 Oscillospiraceae bacterium
CGGCCCCGCGGATGGATCGCGGGGTCGACCTGTGTATATAGAAGAAAAAAATATATGGAAAGCGATTTTGTCGGCCGCTTTTCGGCGAAAAAGCCCAAACTAAAATCCCCACAAGCGGCAGATGGAGCTCGCTGCGTGCGGCCCTCTCTATTCCTGTATGTGAGGGGATACGCCGGTTATTCGGCTGTGGCGGCGTCTTTCACGCCGGGGTATGGTTTAGTCCCCGGACCGGCCGTCCCCTGTATAGGCTTGAGAGAATAAGGGACGAAGGGACGGCCTCCTGGAGACTATGTATATAGAAGATTGAAGAAAGAGGATCAGAGCACGGTTAACAGGTCCAACGCCTTATTTCAGGGAAGCCGCGCTGAGAGCCGCGCCGATGGCGCCGGCATAGCGGCCGTCCTCGTGTGTCAATATGGGGACGCCCAGCTTGTCGGACAGGCAGCCGCAGAGATAGGGGAAGGTGCACAGACCGCCGGTGAGGCATACATGGGTATCCTTGAGCTGGAATTTGCTGGACTGGGACGCAACCTTCTGGACGATGGAGTCAACAACGGCATAGGCGATGTTTTCACGGCTCTCGCCCCGTCCGATGAGGCTGATGACCTCGGACTCGGCGAACACGGTGCACATGGAGCTGATGGTTGTGTTCCCGCCGTGACTGGCCAGCTCGCACAGCTCCTCCGGCCTGACCGAGAGGGTGTTGGCCATTATCTCCAGGAAACGGCCCGTGCCGGCGGAGCACTTGTCATTCATCATGAAGTCGTTTACCATGCCGCCCGAAACACTTATCAGCTTTGTGTCCTGGCCGCCGATGTCGATGATGACAAGATCCTTCTGCCCGTGAATGTAGCAGGCCCCCTTGCCGTGGCAGGTTATCTCGGTTATGCACTTGTCGGCGTAGGGGACGGACACGCGTCCGTAGCCGGTGGCGACCACCCGCTGGCCCTCGATATCCAGACCCTGCCGGCTCAGCTTGTCCCGGATCTCGTTTGCCGTGTCTACACTGCTCCATCCTGTGGGCTGGAGCATGCGGTGAATGATCTCAAGGTCCTCATTCATGACAACCGTCTTGGCGCATGTGGAACCGATGTCGATGCCGAAATAGTATCTCATAGCTTACCTCTGCAAACGTTTGTGATTTGTCTGCCCGCATGCAGCGCCCTTAGCGTCCTTAAAAAGAGTAGCACAGGGAGTCATTTTTGTGAAATCGTTTTTTCCTTTAAATACGGACAGATTATAGATAATTTCTATATATTATCTCCAATGGAGGAGATATGGCGTATTCTATGGGCTAAAGCCGTGCGCGGAAGCCGACCTTTCGGACCGCCTGCGCCGGACTGTGAGAACAGACGCGATCCTTTGCGACCGCGTCGGTATTTAAACCTTCGAGTGTCCGAGTGCCGGGGATACCGTCCCATACGCTTATTCGGAGGGTTCCCCGCCGGGCTCCTTAAGCTCGAGGCAGAGCATGGTCAGATCGTCAAACTGGGCCGCATCGCCGACGAATTCGTCAACGCTTTTTCGTATGCCGTCGAGTATGTCCTTGGGCGTGCCCTCCCTGTATCTGTTCAGGGCGTCGACCGTCCGCTCCAGGGTAAACATATTGTTATCGCTGTCTGTGGCCTCGGGCACGCCGTCTGTGTACAGGAACAGCTTGTCGCCGGGGCTAAGGGTGAATTCGAAGTTTTTGTGTTTTATGCCCTGCATGGCCCCTACCACCAGACCGTGCCTGGTCTCATACAGCTCAAAGGATCCGTCTTTGCGGCAGATCGCGGCGTCCTCGTGGCCCGCGTTGGCAGCTGTCACCCGGCCGCTGGATATCTCCAGTATGCCCAGCCAGACGGTGACGAACATGTCCGCCTTGTTGTGTTCGCATATGTTGTTGTTGACGAATTCCAGTATCTCCGCGGGGGTGCCGCCCATCTGGGTCCTGTCGCAGATGAGTATGTTGCACACCATCATGAACAGGGAGGCGGGGATGCCCTTGCCGGAGACGTCGCCTATAAGCATGACCAGATGGTCCTCGTCCAATAGGAAGAAGTTGTAGAAGTCGCCGCCGACCCCCTTTGCCGGAGTCATGGAGGCGTATATGTCGAAGTCGCTCCTGTCCGGGAAGGCGGGGAAATCCGAGGGGACGGAGTTTTCCTGTATGTCGCTGGCCAGGGCCAGCTCCGTGACTATCCTCTCCTTCTCCGCGGTGAAGGTGGTCAGGTTGTCGATGTAGTTCACCATGTCTGACTCCATGGTGTCTATGGAGTCGGCGAGGCGCTGGAGCTCCCCGTATCTGCTGATGACGCCCAGAGGCTCGCCCTTGGTGTTCTCCTTCGCGAAGCGGGTGGCCTCTTCGGAGGTGCGTCTTATGGGGGTGACGATGTTGTCCATGATGTACAGTGCCGCGAAAATGGAGGATACAATGGCCAGGAACAGTGTGGAAACGGCAACATTCATCAGGTAGGGCCGCCTGGCCTCCTGCAGTTCACTGATTGGACGCTGTATGCAGAGTATGGCCGCCACTTCACCTGAGGAGCTTTTAACTGGCACCATGGTGGTTATGTGGGGATGCATGCCGTCCGGAACATTTGTACGGTAGACGGTCTCATAGGGGGCCTGCTCTTCATAGATGGCCTTGTATTTCTGCCGGTACTCGTCGTTGGTGGTGTCCCGCTTGTGGCCCAGCTCCCAGGGCGTGTAATCCGTATCGTCCACGGAGTTATTCACCAGATTGAACACGGAGACAAATCTGCCGTAATCACTGGTGTCCACCAGTATGACATATATGAGCGACACGTTTATGGACTGGCAGTATTTGTCCATGCTCCTGTTTGTTCGCTCGTATTCCTCCGGATCAAGGCCCTGCAGGTAGTCCTCCAGATGGTCACCGTTTACCAGTATTGTGGCCGTGTCCGCCATGTGATAGGTGGTGGTGGAGTATTCCTTTTTGAAGGCGTTTGTGAAGCTCACTACGCCCAGAGCGCCCGCGATC
>JAFRAF010000316.1 GCA_017405545.1 Oscillospiraceae bacterium
CGCGGGTGAAGAAATTGGACTCATAGGGCGTCAGCGCCTCGACCGTGAGGCCATACTCCGGGCCGAGGGTGAAAAGCGCAGCGCCATACTCACCGCCGAAGGTGAGCGCGAGTCCGCAATACTCAGAGCAGACGCCAAAAAGCAGGCCGCCATTCTGGAAGCCGAGGGCCAGGCCGAGGCCATACGCAAGGTGCAGGAGGCCACCGCCGCCGGTATCCGTATGATAAACGAGAGCAATCCCACCAACGAGGTCATCAAGATACGTGCCCTCGACTCCTTCGCAACCGCCGCCAACGGAAGGGCTACGAAGATAATCATCCCCTCCGACATACAGGGTCTTGCCGGTCTTGCATCCGCCCTCACCGAGATACCCAAGGATCCCGTCCAGCCGGAGGTAAAGCCGACGCCTAAACAATAACAAACAATGCAGCAAACATATTGCCCCGCCGCAGAGAACTGCGGCGGGGCGTTTTTTATGCTTTAACGGGGCAGCCCCCTTTGCGGAACTGCCTCGTTTCGATTCAATTATATCTGTTCATGGCCTTCTCCGGACCCAATGTAATATATGCCTCAACGGCCTCGCCCGCCCGCTTGAAGGCGGTCCTCATGGTCTCATGCAGCTCCTTGGGGAAGCCGCCCAAGACCCAGTTTATCAGGTCCCCATCAGGCGGAGGCGAACCCACGCCTATCTTCACTCTGGGGAAGTCCTGGCCGCCGCATTTGGCGATTATATCCTTCAGCCCGTTGTGACCTCCGGCTGAACCGTTGGTGCGTATCCTCAGCTTTCCCGGCACAAGGCTGATGTCGTCGACCACCACAAGGACATGATCGAGAGGGACCTTATAGAAATCCATGGCCTGCTTAACAGCGGTGCCGCTGAGATTCATATAGGTCATGGGCTTTACGAGCAGGATGCTCTGCCCCTCAAGATTCCAGCTGCCAATGGCAGCGTTGAACTTTATCCTGTTTATACGCAGGCCTTTTTTATCCGCCAGCATGTCCGCTGCCATAAAACCCGCATTATGCCTTGTCCCCTCATACTTGCTGCCCGGATTGCCCAGAAAAACAACTATCCAGTCCATCGGTCCTTTAAATCTGCTCCGAAACAGCATTACTCAAACAGCACGGATATGGAAGCGCCGCCGTGTATGCTCATTATGGCGTCGGCAAAGAGCTTCGCCACGGAGAGGTAGTTTATCTTCTCGCTCCCGGCTCCGAAGCCGCGGGGGCAGGTGTCAAGGAACATAAGCTCCTCTATGTAGCTCTTATTGACTCTCTCTATGGCGGGGCCAGAGAGCACGCCGTGGCTTGCGCAGGCAAAGACCTCCTTTGCCCCGCCCTCCTCCACGAGGGCCGTCGCCGCACCGGTAAGGCTTCCGGCAGTATCCACCATATCGTCAAAAAGTATGACCTTTTTCCCCGCTACGTTGCCTATGATGTTCTTTACTTCTGACTGGTTGGGCTTGTCACGGCGCTTGTCCACTATGGCGAGGCCCACGCCCAGACGCTCCGCGAATTTGCGGGCCCTGGCAACACTGCCCACATCGGGGGATACAACAACTACATCGGGGTTGTCGTGGCCGAATTTCTCCAGGTAGTACCTGGCAAAAATGGGAACGCCGAGAAGGTTGTCCACAGGTATATCGAAAAAGCCCTGTATCTGGGGGGCGTGCAGATCCAGCGTGAGCAGTCTGTCCGCGCCTGCGCTGGTGATGATGTTGGCAGTGAGCTTTGCGGAGATGGGATCACGGGCCTTGGCCTTTCTGTCCTGACGGGCATAGCCGTAATAGGGCGTCACGGCGGTGATGCGTCCGGCAGAGGCTCTCCTGCACGCGTCTATCATGATGAGCAGCTCCATAAGGTTGTCGTTGGACGAGTTGTGCTTCCTCATCCCCTTGCCGTCGTTTTCCTCCACATAGTCGCTTCTGCAGGTGGACTGGATAATAAATACATCGCTTCCGCGGACGGTGTCATACAGGTCCACGGCTATCTCGCCGTCGGAGAAGCTATGTACTCTGCAAGTGCTCTGCTTAACGCCCAGGGCATCGCTGATGTCGTTGACCAGCGGCAGGTTCGAATTGCCCGTAAGTATTGTCAGCTCTCTACTCTTTTCATTCATCGTAACAATCCCCCATATAAATATATATTTTCACTCGTCAGCCGGCGGACTGCTGGACTAATCTTCCGTCCGGCAGCGCTCCCGGCCGTCCGGTACCTCCCTGTACTGCAGCGGCCGCCCACGCCGTGGCTCGGGGCGCACTCCCCTGCTGCAGCTCCGTCGGCTCATATATTGCCGCCTATTATTATAGACAACTGAAATATAAATTGCAAGTATGTAGGGCAAATACATTAGATGAATATTACCGGGCCCGGAATGAATTTTTTCAGTCCCCCGCTCCGGCGGTCGGCTTCCCCGCAGCGTCCCCGAAAACGGGGCCGCTGCGGTCAAAAGCTCAGGTCACGGAGCACTCAACATTTTTAGCGGACGGGCAGGGCGACACCATGCCGAACCATATCCAGCCCC
>JAFRAF010000317.1 GCA_017405545.1 Oscillospiraceae bacterium
CGGGCAGGAGGCTGATGCAGCTGAAGCTCATCTCCCTGTAGTCACCGGAGGCCTTGAAAACATGCTGTATCTCATAAAGGGGCAGACCGCCCACGGGGAGCCCGTCCAGTTTGATCTTTTCCATGGGATTTCCTTTCCTGCCGCTTATCCGATGGTGCGGCGCATTTTGGGATCCAGATAGTCGCGCAGTCCGTCGCCGATGAAGTTGGCTCCGATAGCCACGGTGAATATGGCCAGACCGGGGAAGGTGGATATCCACCACTTGGCTGAGTTGCGCACGCCCTCGCTGACCATGGCGCCCCATTCGGGGACCGGGGGCTGTATGCCCAGGCCCAGGAATGACAGACCGGAAAACATGAGTATGGCGTTGCCCAGATCGAGGGTGCACATTACCACCATGGAGCCCACGCTGTTGGGCAGGAGCTCCTTGCCCAGTATGCGGGTGTGGGTTGCGCCCAGTACGCGGCTGGCGGTGACGTAGTCGTTGCCCTTTATTGAGATGACTATGCTTCGTGTGAGCCTTGCGTAGTTGGGCCACCAGATTATCGCCATCGCCAGGACTGAGTTTGAGATGTTCGGGCCCAGGGCTGCGGCGATGACCATGGCCAGAATGAGGGGCGGGAAGGACTGTATCATCTCGGAAAAACGCATCATCACGTCGTCCACCACGCCGCCTATGTATCCGGCGAGCCCGCCGAAGAACACGCCCACCACGAGGGATATGAGCACGGTGATGAGTCCGCAGGTTATGGATACCCGGCTGGCATAGAGTACCCGGCTGAACACGTCGCGGCCCAGCTCGTCCGTGCCGAACCAGTGCTCGGAGCTGGGGGCTTCGAACTTTCTGACAATGTCCTGGTCGTTTATGGGATCGAAGGGGGACAGAACAGGGGCCAGTATGGCTATCAGTATCCAGGCGAAGAATATGAACAGGCCGACCTTGAACATGATGTTCTTCTGCATAAGCAGTTCTTTCAACACTTTCATCGTTCCCGCCTCCTACTGATAACGTATACGCGGGTCGATGACCCCGTAGAGTATGTCAATGAACAGATTGACCACCACGTATGTCAGGGCGATCAGCAGGGATACGCCGCATATGGCGGGGAAATCCAGATTCACCGCCGCCAGATAGGCGTACTGGCCTATGCCGGGCCATGAGAATATCTTTTCCACGAATACCATGCCGCCCAGCAGGTTGCAGAAGCCCATGCCGCTGACGGTTATGACCGGCACAAGGGCGTTGCCCAGGGCGTGGCGCCATACCACCCGGCTCTCCTTCATGCCCTTGCTGCGGGCCGTGCGGATGTAGTCGGAGGACATGACCTCCAGCAGATTGGAGCGGGTCTGCCTTGTGATAAGGCCCATGGTGAAGAAGCCCAGCACCAGTGCGGGCAGGAACAGATGAGCCAGCACGTCACTCAGCAGGGGCCAGTTGTTCCAGCTGATGGCGTCGATGACATAGAGACCGGTGCCGCCGTTGGGGGCGAAGAGTCTGGCGTCGTAGCGGTTGCCGCTGGGGAAGATATTCATCACGCTGCAGAACAGATTCATCACAAGCAGCGCGAACCAGAAGCTCGGCAGGGATACGCCGCTTACCGATACCGCCCTGACGATATGATCTATAGGTTTGTTCTGGAATATGGCCGATATGACGCCGAAGGTCACGCCCAGGACTATGGCTATGAGCATGGCGAATATCGACAGCTCGAGAGTGGCGGGAAAGTACTGCTTCAGCTCGTCGAGTATGGGTCTGCCGGTACGGATGGAGGTGCCCAGGTCGTGATTGACCAGTATGTTTTTCATGTAGATTATGTATTGCTCCCAGACCGGCTTGTCGAGGCCCCATTTGGCCTCGTAAGCCGCCACTATCTCCGGGTCATTGAGAGCGGTCTGGCTCAGGTTGGCTGCGGCCGGGTTGCTGGGCACGAAGTGCGAAATCAGAAACACCAGGACCGAGACTCCGAACAGCAGCACTACCATGAGGCACAGCCGTCGGATTATGTATCGAAGCAAATCGGACACGTCCTTTCGGAAGGTTTCGGATTGATACTGTAAAGAAAGCATTGAAGCTCTTTTAGCTCAGTGTTTTCTTTGCCGCATCAGGGAGGGCTATACGCCCGGGGCGGGACTGAAGTCCCGCCCCGAAAAGCGCTTAGGACATAATTACTTTACATTGAGCTCGCAAAGCTCGATCTTGCAGAGGTCATTGTAAGTGACGTTGTCAAATACGTTGGAGTTGAACGCGAAGGTCTTGGGATGCTGGAGGATGAAGGCCAGCGGGTTGTCCTTGGCGTACTCCTGCTGGAGCTGCTCGGAGAGCTGAGCGCGTACAGCCTCGTCTGTCTCGACCTGGACCTGGTTTGCCAGCTCCCAGAGGATCTCGTTATCCGGGGTGCGCTCCCACTTGGTGCGGTTGCCGTAGGCGGTGCCGTCCTCGCCGACGCCGGGCAGGAAGGCCGCTGTCTGGTTGTTTATGTCATAGTAGTCGGGGGACCAGAACATGATGTAGAAGGGCATGGTGGCGTCACGCATCTTCTCGTATACCAGAGTGGTCTCGAGAGTCTCGATCTTGACGTTGATGTTGATCTCGGCCAGATCCTGCTGTACCTTCTGGGCGATGGTGGTCCACTCAAGGCCCTCGGAGTTGTTGCTGGCGCAGGTCAGGGTGATGTCGAAGCCATCGGCATAGCCGGCCTCTTCCATCAGGGCCTTGGCCTTGTCCAGATCACGGCCGTCGGTGCTCAGGTCACGGGTGAGGCCGCCGGAGAAGCCCTGCTGTACAAAGTTCAGAGGTACGGTGCAGCCTTCGCCGCCCAGAGCCAGATAGCCCTCGTAGTCAAGAGCGTAACGGACAGCTTCCTGTACCTTGGGGTTGGACATCTCGGGGCTGAGAGCCTCGTCCCTGCTCATGACCAGGAAGGTCATAAGGGCGGTGGGGCCGTTGGCGATGGTGATGCCGTCGACGCCCTCGAGCTGCTTGGCGGTCTCGGTGTTCAGACCCAGGATGATGTCCACGTCGCCGTTTTTCAGAGCGGTGATCTGGGCGTCAACGCTGGTCATCTCACGGAAGATGATGGTGTCAATGTTCTTGGCCTCGCCCCAGTAGTTGGGGTTCTTCTGCAGGACAAGCTGCTCCTGGGGAGTCCAGCTCTCTATGATGTAGGGGCCGGAACCGGCGGAGTTGTTGTCAAGCCACTCCTTGGCGGTGTCGCCGCCGGAATCGGAGCCGCCGTGCTCCTTGACCAATTCGCTGTCCAGGATGCAGTAGGCGTTGGAGGTCAGCTTCACCAGGAAGGAGGCGTCGGGCTCGGTGAGGGTGAATACCACGGTGTAGTCATCGGTGGCCTCGACCTTGTCGACTATCTTGATGAGGGTGTATGCGTTGGACTCCTTCATGTTCAGCACACGGTTGACGCTCCATACAACGTCCTTGGCTGTGAGGGGATTGCCGCTGGCGAATACCACGTCGTCGCGGAGCTTGAAGGTGTAGACAAGTCCGCTGTCGTCCACGGTGTAATCGGTTGCCACGGAGGGCTCGGGAGTACCCATGGTGCCGGTCTGGACACGATAGAGCATGTCATAGGCGGCATAGGAAATCATGTTTGCGTAGGGTTCGTACATGTTGCCGGGATCAAGGGTCACCAGGTCGGACTGGCCGCCGATAACGACGGTGGTGGAGCCGGCCTGATCGCTGCTTTCGCCGCTGTCCTGAGCGTCGCTCTGTACATTGCCCTGTACATTGCCCTGGGTGCCGTCACCGCAGGCCGCGAGCAGAGCCACGACCATCAGAACGCACAGCAGAAGTGCAAGAAATCTTTTCAATTGCTTTTCCTCCTTATTCATTTGTTTTGATATCACTAACAGCCGGACGCCGGAAGGCGCCCCGCTTTTAGGCTTTGTCAAGCTCCTGCCATCTGAGGCAGGAGACCCAGTGACCCTCATGCGCCTTGGTGAGGCTTGGACTTTCCTTTTTGCACTGCTCGGTGGCGTATGGGCAGCGGGTGTGGAAAGCGCAGCCTGAGGGGGGCGCCGTGGGACTGGGCAGGTCGCCGGTGAGCACCATGCGCTCCCGGGCTTCGCCGCCTATGGTGGGTATGGCCGAGATAAGGGCCTGGGTATAAGGGTGAAGCGCGTTTGCGTACAGATCATTGGCCGACGCCAGCTCCACTATCCTGCCCAGGTACATGACCCCTATGCGGCGGCAGCAATGCTCCACCACGCTGAGGTTGTGGGATATGAACAGATATGCCAGGTTGAGCTTCTGCTGGAGCTCGTCCAGCAGATTGATGACCTGGGCCTGAATAGACACGTCAAGAGCCGAGACAGGCTCGTCGCAGACGATGAGCTGGGGACTGAGGGCCAGAGCCCGGGCAATGCCCACGCGCTGCTTCTGACCGCCGGACATCTCGTGGGGGTAGCGGGTCAGATATATCTGGGAGAGCCCCACCATATCGCAGAGCTCAAGGGCTTTTTCCCTTCGCTCCTCGGGGGTATACATTTTATGTATGACATAGGGCTCCATGAGTATGTCGATTATACGGCGGCGGGGATTGAGGCATGAGGAGGGGTCCTGGAATATCATCTGCGCCTTGCAGCGGAATTTGCGAAGCTCGTCACCCTTGAGGGTGGAGATGTCGACGCCGTCAAATATTATCCTGCCGTCCGTCAGGGGGTAGAGGCGGAGAAGGGTCTTGCCAAGGGTGGACTTTCCGCAGCCGGACTCGCCCACTATGCCCAAGGTCTCGCCCTTTTCTATTGTCAGGTCTATACCGTCCACCGCATAGAGGGTGGACTTGCGACCCCTGTCCTTTTTAACGGTGAAGTGCTGCTTTACGCCCTCCATCTGCACCAGAATATTCTGCTCCATCAGCTCAGCTCCTCTCCGCGAAAGCATCTCACCTGTCGGCCGTCAGCTTTTGTAATAAGTGGAGGGTGCTCGGTCCTGCAGCGTTCGGTGGCGTATTTGCAGCGGGGGTGGAAATGACAGCCACGGGGCATGTCGTCGAAGTCCGGGACCATGCCGTCGATGGACTCTAGCTGATCCTTGGCGCTGCCCAGTCTGGGCAGCGCGCCTATGAGCCCCTCGGTATAGGGGTGGAGCGGGTCGCTGAACAGGGCCTTGACGGGGGCGGACTCCACCACCTCGCCGGTGTAGAGCACGGCCACACGGTCGCAGAAATCGTATACTATGCCCAGATCGTGGGTTATCATGATTATACTCATATCCCTGTCCTTTTTGATGGACTTCATAAGCTCCAGTATCTGGGCCTGAATGGTTACGTCCAGAGCCGTGGTGGGCTCGTCCGCGATGAGTAGCTCCGGGTCGCTGGCAAGGGCGATGGCTATCATGACCCTCTGACGCATTCCGCCGGAGAGCTGGTGGGGGTATTCCCTCATCCTCTGGGCGGGATCGGGTATGCCGCAGAGTTCCAGCAGCTGCTGTGCTCTGGCGAGAGCATCCTTCTTTGTGGCCTTGCTGTGGAGCCGTATGCTCTCAGCTATCTGCTTGCCCACCTGATGTATGGGGTTTAAAGAGGTCATGGGCTCCTGGAATATCATGGCTATCCTGTCGCCCCGAACAGCCTGCATCTCCCGCTCGGAGAGCTTTAAAAGATCCGTGCCGTCAAATATGATCTCGCCGGAGGTCCTGGAGGTGGCGGGGGGCAGCAGCTGCATAATAGCGAGGCTGGTAACGCTCTTGCCGCTGCCGGATTCGCCCACTATGCCCAGAGTCTCATTCCTGCCCAGGCGCAGGGACAGATCGGATATGACCTC
>JAFRAF010000318.1 GCA_017405545.1 Oscillospiraceae bacterium
CCCCTGCTGCCCGTGCCCTACGACTATAACGCCGAGGGCCTCACCATGCGGGACCTGCTGGGGGAATGCCTGGGTCATTATATCATCGCCGAGCATCAGCTGGGCCTGTCCGGCCTCACCACCAAGGAGGGCCGTCTGGTGCGGGTGGAAGCCAACGCCTACGTGCTGCAGGAGGAAAGCAGCGGCAATTCCCTGGTCTGCGACTATTATTCTTTGAAGTTCTTCCGCTGTTTGGGGGCAGACAGCAGCATGGCCTGATAAAGCAAAAGTTTGAATAAAAACTCTCCCGATGAAATGTCGGGAGAGTTTTTATAAACAGTCAATGATTGTCAGTGTCAGATGGGTCAAGTTTTGTTTGCATGTTTGTTACTTAAGGACATAAGTCGCACCGTACATCTGTCCGTCCTTAAAAGTTAAGACAACGATTGATTTAACGTTATTTTGGTTGCACGTTTCTACTCTTACCGCATCGAGCTCAGAACCCATTTGATGGGGAGCCTTTTCTATAATATCGATCCGTTCGAGTTCATACATGCCTTTTATAGTCTCACCGATTTTATCTGCCAAATCTGTACTACCGGGATCGAACCAATACTGATCAAAGTTAATGCCTCTTAACGCCCCGAATACAACTTGGCTGGGATTAAGCGACACAAGGTATTCATGAATTTTTCTGTCGCCGAAAGCTGTCATTTTGATTGGGCCGTCTTGAATAAAATAACCTGTACCGTTCCAAAGACCGTCCTTAAATGTGGAGATTATGATTTCTTTATAGTATTTATGGTTGATAGCTTCGACCCTCACAAGATTTACATCAGGTTCCAATTGGTGCGGCGACGAGTGTCCGCCGTCGACCCAGTCGAAATAATACTTATCTTTGATAAACGCTGTGATCTCGTTCGCCAGGTTAGGATTGCTGTGTTTTGCTTTAAGATCAAACCAATACGTATCTATGTACTCATCGTCGTTCCATTTGTAACCCAAAACATGGGGATAATCTTCGCTTTTTCCAAGTGAAATCAGATATTCGTGAAGCGCTCTGTCGCCGAAAGAAGGCGGCAGCATAAACCATACCGCAGAGGAATACTGCTCCGAGGTGAACACCCCGTCTGCTATCAGTTTTTGAGCCAAAGTCTCAGTTTTGCCCTTTTGTGCAACCTCCAGAGACCGGAGGCTCACCTTTGCCACATCGCCGCGGAGGAAAACAGAGGAGGCGTCATATTCACCCAGCGTAGCTCCGATCTGGTCGGAAAGCTCCCACGCCTTGTCCCATTGGAAATCAACTTCGCTTTCGTAGCCAAGGGCTCGAAGCACAAAGGTAATATACTGCGACGCGGTGACAAGACTTTCGCCGCCGAATGTCGTCGCACCCGTTCCCTTGGTCAGCCCGTTCGCATAGGCATAACCTACGTAGGGCTTTGCCCAGTTGGCAACGTCGGTAAAAGGAATATCCCACGTCCCGTTCATGGCTTCTTCTTCTTTACCAAGCAGCCGGACCAGCATGGTCACAGCCTCGTTGCGGGTCGGCTTGCGGTCAAGATCATAGATCGGCGTCCCGTCAGCGGTTGTCCCGGTCCCCTGGAATAGTCCCAGATCGTGCAGAGACTCCGCGGCGTAAGTCGCTTCCGAGCTTGCGGCAAACGCTGCCGGAGCTACTCCGAGCAGCAATACCAACGACAGAAACAGAATAAAAGCTTTTCTCATGGTCTCTCCTCCTTAAGATAATAAAAAAGTGGCGCAGCCGAAGCCGCGCCACGAAAAACGCAGAGCTCCGGTTGCTGCCACGCAACTTCAATCACACCATAGGTATGCTGAAAAGGAGATGCGTTTTTACCTAATGGTAAAAACAACACCTATGGTGTAATCGAGATGTGAAATTGCGTGGCACATTAATATTATCACACATAATATATCCAATCAATATCAAAACAAAATAATACCCCTGGCTTATCAAAGCTAAATAATAATAAACCAGAGGTATTACTTGTAAACAGTAAAGATTTTATCTTCTCATATTACGCTAATCTTTCGCCCATTCGAAGGCGGTCCGAGATCATGGCGATGAACTCCGAATTCGTCGGCTTTCCCCGCTCCACGTCGATGGTGTAGCCGAAATAGCGGTTCATCAGGTCCACGTTGCCCCGATCCCAGGCCAGCTCGATGGCGTGGCGGATGGCCCGCTCCACCCGGGAGGCGGTGGTGTTGTGGGCCTCGGCCACCAGGG
>JAFRAF010000040.1 GCA_017405545.1 Oscillospiraceae bacterium
ACCGCCTTTCCCTTCGCAGTAATCACGCGCGTCTGTCCAGGGCATGTCGTCATCCACATATGCGTAGGTGTGGCCGTTGAATACCGCGGTGTCTGTTTCATCTGCGTAAGCGGGAATCACACCGACCAGCAGAGAAAACAGCATTATAAGAGTCAAGGTCACGCTGCATGTTTTTTTCCACATATTTCTCATTCTCAAAAACTCCTGTAAGTATTATCGTATGTATTCGCTGTCGTATGGTTTTAAAAGTTGATAATCATTTTATCAAATTTGCCGTGAGCATGTCAATCGAAAATGCAAAAACCGGCCCTGTTTATATGGCAGACAGGAGCTTTGCGGCGCAGGTGAACACAATGCATGCCGCCGCGCCCATGGCTGTAGGCAGAGCGGCGGCCAGGGCCGTCCATTTGAGACTGCCGGTCTCCTTTTTTATCGTGAGGAGTGTTGTGGCGCATGGCCAGTGCATTAGCGAGAACAAGGCCATGCTCACGGCTGTGGCCCAGCTCCAGCCGTTGGCGATGAAGAGCTGCCGCATGGCGGCGAGACTGTCCAGCTCCATGAGACTGCCCTGTGAGAGGTAGGCCATGATAATGATGGGCATGACTATCTCGTTGGCGGGCAGGCCCAGGATGAAGGCGATGAGTATGACCCCGTCCAGACCCATCAGACGGCCCGGCAGGTCAAGGAATGCGGCGCAGTGGGACAGGATGCTCGCGCCGCCCACAGTGACATTGGCGGCCAGCCATATGAGCGCGCCCGCAGGGGCTGCCGCGCATATGGCTCTCCCGAGCACAAAAAGGGTCCTGTCCATGACGCTGCGGACGATTATCCTGCCGAATTGGGGCCGGCGGTATGGGGGGAGCTCCAGCGTAAAAGCCGAGGGCATGCCCCTGAGCACTGTGCGGGACAGGAGCTTTGTGGCCCCGAAGGTGGCGAATACGCCCGTGAGTATGGCGAGGGTGAGCAGCATGGCCGAGCCCAGGGATGAGAACAGACCGCCCTCTGTCCCGGTGAAGAACATGCATATCAAGGCGATAAGCGTGGGAAATCTGCCGTTGCAGGGGACAAAGCTGTTGGTGAGTATGGCCAGCAGCCGCTCCCTCGGCGAATCGATTATCCGGCAGCCCACCACGCCCGCCGCGTTGCATCCGAAGCCCATACACATGAAAAGGGAAATCAGGGCTGTTTTATCCGGACTCCGGGGAGGAAAAGCGGTAATATATGCGGGCCCTCTGTAACTTGCGGCGCTGACCCTTTTCGTCGGTGATGTAGTATCCCTGCTCCACCTCGATGCGCTCTATAAAGGCCCTGATAAGAGGCTTTGACAGGTTTTGCGCGCTGAAAAGCGCCTCGGCCGCGGACAGGACGCCGAGGTCGGCGTTGGCTGTGGGCGCCGGGACGGATGGCTTCATAAGCTCGGCGATGGAGCGCTCCAGAGAGTTCAGCTCGGCCTCGTATTCCCGGGCGAGCGTATTATATATGTGTGTTGAGACGGCGCCGCTGCTGTAGTCCCCGTACAGCTTTTTTATCAGGCTTACGGTGTCTTCTCGGCGCTCTTTTAAGTGTGTAATCTCCTTTGCCGGGTCTGTGTCAGTGTCGGAATCCTGCAATTGTCGAAGCTTTGCCGCTATTTCGGCTTTTTGCCGGTCGGACAGGGTAAAAAGCTTGCGCAGCTCCTCCGATACGGCGCTGTACAGGAGCTCGTAGTCGATGAAGTGGTTGTCGCACTCCGAGGCGCCGCGGGACTTGTATCCTCCGCAGCAAAGCCGGTGCGAGCCGCCTTTGTCCCCCGGCGCAGAGCTCATGTTCCTGCCGCATCGGGCGCATACGGCGACGCCCGAGAAGAGGTTTTCAAAGCCGGCGGACGGGGGACTGCGGCGTGACACGCAGCGCTGTCCCGCAAGGCGGAACAGTTCCACGGACACTATTGGCTCGTGGGTGCCGGGCACGACTATCCACTCATCCCGGGGCTTTGGACGGGAGGCCCCGCTCTTGAAGGAGGGCTTTTCGGTCTTGCCCTGCACGGTGCTGCCGATATACACCTCGTTTTTCAGCATTTTGCAGACGGCGGAGGAGCTCCAACTCTTCCGCCGCCTGTCCGGGCTGAGGCAGACGAGGCCCTCCCGCCGGTACTCGAAGGGGGTGGCGACGCCCTTTTTGTTAAGATGGGCCGCGATTTCGCCGGGGCTTCGTCCCTCCGCCGCCATGCTGAATATTTCAGTCACAACACGGGCGGCCGGTGGGTCCGGGACAAGGGCGTTTTTGTTCCGTTTTCCCGGTCCTGTTTGTAGCCGTAGGGGGAAAAGCTGCCGATAAACTGGCCCTTTTCCATCTTTGACTTAAAGGAGCTTCTTATCTTGGCGCTGATGTCCCGGGCGTACATCTCGTGCATGACGGCCAAAAAGGGGACGGCTATGGCCGCGCCGCCTGTGAGGCAGTTTGAGTCATAACCGTCGTTTACGGAGATATATCGCACGCCCCTGCCGGGGAAGTACTCGTCCAGCAGATCGCCGGTCCGGGCGCTGTTCCTGCCCAGACGTGACAGATCCTTTGTGAGCACGCAGTTTATGCGGCCCCGCTCTATATCCGAGAGCATGCGCTTAAAACCCGGCCGCTCATATGTGGTGCCGGAATACCCTTCGTCCGCGTATTCGTCGATGATGTCAAGACCCCGGCTTTCGGCGTATCCTGTCAATATGCTGCGCTGAGTGGTTATGCTGGAGCTCTCGCCTGAACCCTCGTCGTCCTTGGACAGGCGCAGATAGAGTCCGGCTCTGTACGGGCCCCCGGAGCTGACAGCGCTCATGTGCGTCCCCCCTTGCCGTGAGCTTTATCCCGGCCCGAAAAAGCCGGAGCAGTATTGTGCGCATATCCGCGCCGGGCCTGTTCCGCGATAAACTGAGAGATGCGCTCAGCCGCCGCGGGACCTTCCGCAAAGTGTCGTTCGATAATGAGACAGTGGTTTTTTCGTGTGCAGACTGTTTCGTTTTTTTCCTTTGACTTGTCCATAAGACCAGCCCCGCCGCCATTATATGACGGAGCGGAGCGGTCTATTACACTGAGAATAAAAGTACAGTCGGCATTATAAATCTAAAGTGGATATGCGGACAGGGGAGCGGGCCGACCCGCTCCCCTGTATAGGTGAAGAAGATGTATTGTATTAATCTGCCCTCTGGGATCAGCGCTTTTTGTAAAAGACCGGCTCCAGCAGGGAAGGCAGATTCTCAGCCTCGATGCGGCGGTAGAGAAGACCCTGGGAGTAGTATATGCTGATAACCGCCTCGCAGAGGGAGCGGCAGATCCGCTCCAGATCGCGCACGCCTTCCTCCGGGCACATTTTTATGAGCTCCCGGGCGGCGTCTTCGCTCAGATCCAGACCCTCGGTGCATATGAATATCTCGTCCCTGTCGGCGGTGAGCTTGTCCAGACAGTCCAGCTCGTACTCCTTTATCAGCTTCGGCCAGACATAGCCCAGAAGTATATGCATCTTGTCTTCAGGGCTGTAGGAGGGGAGCTCCACGATGTCCATGCGGTCCTTGAGCACATCGGACAGGGGCTCCAGCTCGTTGGCGGTGGCGATGAATATGGCATTGGACAGATCCAGAGGAAAATTGAGGTAGCTGTCAACGAATACGGATCTGTCGCTGTCCAGCAGATCCAGAAGGACGTTCTCGGGACAGCCGTGCTCCTGGGAGCTGCCCATTTTATCCACCTCGTCCAGCAGTATCACCGGGCAAAAGCTCTGGGACTGTATGAGAGCGTCAACTATGCGGCCGGGGCGGGAGTTCTTGAATACCTGCTGCAGACCGCGCAGATATATGGCGTCCGCCACTCCGGCCAGGGATATCTTCACACATGGTCTGCCCATGGCCCTGGCGATGGAGGCGGCGATGGAGGTCTTGCCCACTCCGGGAGGGCCCACCAGCAAAAGCACTGCTCCGTAGTTTTTGCCCAGGTGCTTCTGACAGGCCATGTAGCGCATGACCTTCTCCTTCACGTCACCCATGGCGTAGTGTGTGCTGTCAAGAGTACTTTTTGCCAGAGCCAGATTGACGCCGGGTATGATTCCGCTGCTCCGCCAGGGCAGGCGCAGCATTATGGCGATAAGCGCCTCCTTTATGTCCTCCTGATCCATGTCTATGAGAAAATTCTGGATATTCTCGGGCATGTAGTCGAAAATCTCCTGAGGAATGCGTATCTTCAGTCTGTGTTTTAATTGGCTGTAGCGGCTTTCGTTCTGCTCTTCACTCATTGTGACAGCTCCTTTTTTTCTTCAAACGGCTGAAAAAAGGCTTTTATAAACGGCAATGGACGGAAACTGAGTTGATTATACCACAGTTTTTTCAAATTGGAAAGACAGTTTTTTAGTATATTAACCCGAAAAAACCGTGGGTTAATGCCCCTGATTTCTCTTATCACATGGTAAGAGCCTGTTTGCCGCAGGCGCAGCAGCGTTTGAAGGGCCTGTCGAGGTTGTATGCCACCCGTGGCAGATAGCCCAGATCCTCCAGAATGGTGAACAGGGGAAAGAACAGTGCCATGGGCGGGAGCATGACGGAGATCACCCAGGCCAGCACCCGGTAGACGCCCATGACAAGCAGGCCGTGGAGCCACTCCGGCGCTCCCGCCCGGCGGAAAAGCAGACTCAGCGCGTCCTGAATGCGAAACAGGACGTCGGACAGGAGCTGAGTGGGGTAGTCAGCCCCGCTGATGGTGAGCCAGAAGATGAAGGCCAGCAGCAGGAGCATGAGCGGATATGCCGTATGCCTGCCTGTTATTATTCTGTCCGCCCTTCTGTCAAAGCCGCTGTATCCGCTGCTTTCATATGTAATGACTCCGGAGCAGATATCCTCAGCCGCGCCGACTGTGGCGGAGACTATCCTGTCGCTGAGCCCGGCCGGGCTTATGCCCTCCCGTTCGAGCTGTGCTCGGGCCGAGTTCAGGGCTGATTTGAGGCCCGTATCCTTCAGCAACTCGATGCCGCAGCGGCTTTTCAGCCCGGAAATAAGGGCTTCATCCCCGTCCAGCAGGCGCAGGCTCAGCCAGCGGCTGTCAAGGCCGGTCGGGGAGAGCTCCCTTACCACGGGCTCCACAGCGGCTATGGCCCTCTCAATTTCCCCGCAATAACGCGGACGACAGTGCTTAGCGGGGACGGGGCTCTCCGTGAGAGCGTCAAGAGCCTCGGTCAGAGCGCTGAGGCCCCTTTTGTCCCTGGCTGATGTGCCCACCACGGGTACGCCGAGCTTTTCCGAGAGGGTGTCCAGATCGACGGCGATTCTCTTTCGCCGGGCCTCGTCCATCAGGTTTACGCACAGCAGCACCCGTGGGGACGTCTCCATAGTCTGCAGCGCAAGGTTTAAGCCGCGCTCAAGGCAGGTGGCGTCGCAGACGACTATCACCGCGTCAGGCGAGTCGAAGCAGATGAAATCCCTGGTCAGCGCCTCCTCGGGGGAGCGGGCTATGAGAGAATAGCTGCCCGGGAGATCCACAAGGGTATATTCCGCCCTGTCCGTCCGGCAGCGCCCATGGGCTACGGCCACGGTCTTGCCGGGCCAGTTGCCGGTGTGCTGATTCATCCCGGTCAGGGCGTTGAAGACGCTGCTCTTGCCCACATTGGGATTGCCCGCCAGGGCCACCAACCTGTCCGACGGGCCGCGCCTTATGCCGGGCTCGGTTCCCGCAAGAGCCGAGCCCGTGGAGTGCTTTGTAAGTCCCATTTATTCACCTCCCGTCTCTGCCGTGACCTGTATGCTCTTCGTGTCCTCCGAGCGTATGGCTATGACCGCCCCGCGTATCAGATAGGCGGAGGGATCGCCGCCGGGGCTGCGTCCTACGCACTCCACCGCCGTGCCGCGTATCAGACCCATATCCATAAAGCGCCGACGCATATCCCCGTCCGTTTCAATACCGATTACACGGGCGCTCATGCCCGGAGGCAGGCGGTCAAGAGTGCAATATCTCTCCATAAAAAAGTGACCTTTCAAGTGAAATCATGCCCGCCAAATAATGAATATTCAGATGAGAAAAATGAATATTCCTGTCGATATAAGATGTTGACCCCATGTATGGCGGGGCGAAAAAAGGGTGGAAAGTGCCGCGGCGTCCAGTCTCTTTTTCAGGCGAAAAGCTCTCCGGAGAGAGGGGCTTTCGGATAGTCGGCACCCATGAAAAGCTGACTGTAAAACAGCTCTCTCCATCTGTCAGCATACTATTCCGCCTCCCGGAATAGTGTTAAAAACTCCAGTGAGGACAGGCGAATATCGGGCGGATCGAGCCTCCGCGGCCTGTGCCGAAACGGCAAAAAACACGGGGATGACACGTTGAGCCAAAGCGTGCGCCGCGGGCGGTCAACCCCGGAGTTTTTGTCTATTTGACGAATATAAGCTAAAAATATGTATATAATGCACATAATTATGGCATGGAATAAGTGCTAATCGCATTAAAACGTCAAAAATTTGTTTTTCTATTGACAAGTTGACGAATCGATGCTACGATTCAGGCAACTTAATTTTTCGGGCGCTGCGGCGCTGAAAAATGATAGAGGCGCGATAAGTCAAGAGTAGCTTGGTCATTTGGAACTTCAGGGTTCGGCCGTGTGAAAGGGGCTGTCGCCGAAGCGGGAACAGACCTGATATCTGTTGCTGCTGGGCCGCCGGAGAACATCCTGCGGACTGTCACAGAAATGTGGAGCGCTATCATTGGCAGACGGATATTCGGATATATGAGCTCTGATTTATCCGCGTTACTCAGGTAATTAAAGCCATGAATGTGTATTCACGTTCATGGCTTTTTTGCATATCAAAAATATTTTAAAAAATAAAAAAAGAAAGAGGTAATGCAAAATGATCAGGAGAGTGATAACTTTATTTCTGATGCTTGTGATGGCGCTGACACTCTGTGCCTGCGGCACCGCAAATCAGGAGCAGACCGAAGAACCCGCACAGACCGACGCGGACGCCGCGGCGGCAGAGACCACGGAAGACGCGCAGGCCGAAAACAGCGACGCCGCTGACAGCGTATTCCGCAACGCGAACATCTACACAGCTGACGACGACAACCCCACCGCAACAGCTATCGCGGTAAAAGACGGCAGACTTGTCTACGTTGGAGACGAAGCCGGAGTTGAAGCCTTTATAGGCGACAGCACTGAAGTTGAGGACCTGAACGGCCTGACCATGCTTCCCGGCATGATGGAGGGCCACAACCATTTTGAGGCTGTGGGCTCCAATATGGATTCCCTTGACCTCTTCTGGAAGCCGAAAGACGTCATCCTCGACAGAGTTGCCGCTGCCGTAGAGGCCGCCGAGGACGGCGAGTGGATCACCGGCTCCGGCTGGCTGAACACCATGTGGGACGACACAGCCTTCCCCACCAAGGAGGATCTGGACGCTATCGCCCCCAACAATCCCGTACTGCTGTACAGGGCCGACGGACATATGGCCTGGGTGAACAGCATGGCCTTTGAGCTGGCCGGCATCACCGCCGAGACCCCGAACCCCCAGGGCGGCGAGTTTGTAAAGAACGACGAGGGCGGACTGCTGGGCTGCATCACCGACCTGGCCATAGATCCCATCTCGGCTCTCATCCCGCCTGACACCGAGGAGGACATCCAGAGACACATGCTCATGGCGCAGGATCACCTGCTGTCCCTGGGTATCACCTCCCAGATGGACGCCGGCGTGAGCATTGACACCATCAACATTTACAAGGACCTGTATGAGCAGGGCCAGCTGAAGCTCCGCTCCTATCCCCTCATATACATCGTTGCCGACACCAGCAATGAGGAAGCCGACTATGTCAGAGACAATGCCCCCGAGGGCAGGCTGTTCGACGACCGCCTCCTGCTGCAGGGCGTAAAGATAGAGACCGACGGCTCCCTGGGAGCCCGCTCCGCCGCCATGCTGGAGGAATACTCCGACAGACCGGGCTACACCGGTGAGTTCCGCTTTACCCCCGAGCAGCTCTACGACGCTTTCAAGCTGAGCTATGACAACGGCTATCAGATCTGTACCCACACCATAGGCGACGGCGCCGCCAGAGAGGTTATCGACACCCTCGAGCGCTGCGAGCAGGAAAATCCCCGCGATGACGTAAGACTGCGCATCGAGCATTTCCAGGTAGTGAACGTTGACGATATAACACGTGCCATCGAGATGGGCATCATCCCCTCCATGCAGTACTGCCACGCCACCTCCGACATGCTCATGGCTGAGGACCGCATTGGCCAAGAGAGGATGCAGGGCGCTTATGCCTGGAGAACAGTTATCGACCAGGGAGGCATTATCGTCGCCGGTACCGACGCTCCCGTTGAGCTGTCAAATCCCTGGCATAACTTCTATGCCGGCGTGACACGTACCAACAGAGCCGGCGATCCCGAGGGCGGCTGGTATCCCGAGCAGGCTGTAACCAGAGAAGAGGCCCTCAAGTCCTACACCAGCTGGTGCGCTTACGGCCAGTTTGAAGAGGACATCCTGGGCTCCCTCACCGTCGGCAAGTGGGCTGACTTTGTGGTCATCGACCGCGACGTCATGACCTGCCCCGAGGACGAGATCAAGGACGTTCAGGCCGTTATGACCGCCGTGGCCGGCGAGGTCCTGTACCGCAGAGACGTTTCCGAGGCAGCCGTACTGTGGCACGGCGACGCCATTGACTTCAACAGCCCCCTGATCGAGGACGGCGACGCTATCTCCGTTCCCGTGAACGATGTGGCCGCCACCATCGGCGCCGCCGTGGAGGTAAATGACACTACGGCTACGGTCACTCTGGATGACCTGACCGCGACGCTGGATTTAAGCAATGTGGACGGCACCGACTATGTATCAGCCACCGAGCTCTTTGAGGGCCTGGGCCAGAGCGTTGTGTGGAACGACGTCAGCAGGACCCTGTCCACAAGCACTCTGCACGCCTAATCCTCCCGGAAGCAGCTCAGATTGACAGAACCCTCTGCCCCGAGCCTGAGAGATATGATATAGAAGATAATATATAGAAGCAGAGACAGGAACACAGGCGCGGCCATGGCCGCGCCTGTGTTTTATATGTATTTATCGCCCTTGCTGTTTTCGGACGGCAAGGGCGGATTTGTGCGTATTACATGCCCTGTTCCCAGAGCCGACGGGAGATTATTCTGTCTTCGAACTCCCGGCAAAGGTCCAGCAGGGGTTCGTCCAGCAGGTTTTCAGCCTGCTTTCTTATGTCATCGGGTATGCCGAAGCGGGCCTGGGCCATGGAGCCGCTGATGGCGGCCAGAGTGTCGCTGTCCCCGCCTACGGATATGGCGTTTCTTACCGCGTCCTCAAAGCTCTCCGCCTCCAGAAACGCGGTGACGGCTGTGGGCAGGGTGCCCATACAGCTCACGTCGAACTCGTGTCCCGGGCGTATCTCATCCAGACTGCGGCTGAGATCGTAGCCGAAGCGGCCTGTGACGAGCTCCGATATCTCCATGTTGTCCGCGCCCCGCAGGGCCATGAATATGACTGCGGCGGCGCACTGGGCCCCCTTTATCCCCTCGGGGTGGTCATGGCTGACCAGAGCCGTCCAGCGGGCGTGCTCAATGACCTCCTCCAGACTGGCACCCGTATAGGCCGCGGGGGAGACGCGCATGGCCGAGCCGTTGCCGAAGCTGTTGTAGGGCCGGGGCTGGCTTGACATGAGCCAGTCCTCAAAGCGCGGCCCGTAGCCCCTGTGGGGATAGGCTCTTCCGAACAGCTGCATGCTGTCAACCAGCTGTTTGGTGAATTTATCCTCGCTCTCCGTCCCCGCCTTTAAGAAGGCGTGGGCCACGGCGCAGGTCATGACGCTGTCGTCCGTGAAAGTGCAGTTTGAACCGAAAAAGGGAAAGTCCTTTGTTTTAATATTGTTCCACTCGTAAATTGATCCGACTATGTCTCCGATAATTGCGCCGAACATGTGACACATCCTCTCTGATCAGTGTTTATCTGCGCCGGTATTTGTGTGCATGATGTACTCCGCGGCTATACTGACCGCCAGCTCCTCCGGGGTAACGGCGCCGATCTCCAGCCCGATGGGAGCGTGTATCCGTGCGATGTCGGACTCGCCGACGCCCATGCGCCGGAGCTCCCCGTAAATGAGAGCAATCTTCTTTTTGCTGCCGAGAAGGCCGATGTAATCGCAGCCGGCCCGTACAGCGCCGCAGAGAAAGCGGGCGCAGAGGTCGATCTCGCCCAAAAGCACCATGACCGAGTCCCGGCTTTCAAGCTCTACCAGCTCATCAGTCTCGTCCCAGCCGCATGAGAGCACCTTTTCCGCTCCGGGGAAGTACTCTGGGCGGGCGTTTTGTTCTCTCTGGTCCGTGACCCAGATCCGAAGTCCCAGGCTTGCAAGAGCGCGGCAGGTGCAGCGGGCTACATGCCCGGCGCCGTACAGCACAACGCGGCCCGCGCCTCCCAGATGCTCGCAGTAGCCGTCACCGGTCCGGCTGTCGCTTATGCCGAAGTCGGATACCGTGCCGTCTTCATGCTTTATGCTCAGCCAGCCTCGGGTGCTCCCGCTCAGCGCGCTTACGGCTCTGTTGTGGAAATCGAGGCTCTCGGGCTTTGAGTGGTCGAAATACAGGAACGCTATGTCCACCCAGCCGGAGACAAAGCCCCGCTGCGAGATGGTGAACCTGCACACGGCGGAACGCCTGCCGTCCAGCAGTTCAAGGGCTTTCAGCCGGGCCTCGTGCTCAGTCAGGCCTCCGCCCACCGTGCCTGTGCTGCCCTCGGCCCACACCAGCATCTTGGCTCCCTGTCCTCTCGGCACGGAGCCGCCGCTGTCCACGATGACGGCGAGGACGCAGTCTGAGCCGGAAGTCAGCAGTTTTTGTCCCTCATTGAATAGCTTCAGCATAATGACCGCAAAGCCCCCCTGATGATCTTTTATCCGAAGTATTTGTACAGTATTATTTTATATGTATATCCGCACTATTTCAAGCGGCATTTTAATTATCTGTAAATAATCGGCCGCTTTTGCATCACAGCGTGCAAAAAGGGGCGGTTTCTCCCATTTTACAGAGCGGACACTGTCCGAAAAACGTAAAAGGAGAAGTGAAATGGTATATATCAAGACGGAGGCGGACATTAACGGCGCCCACAGCGAGTATCAGATCAGCAGCGTGCCCTATGAGCAGCTGCCCGAGGGCTGGGCGGAGATACCGGAAGGATTGCTGGAAAAATGGGAGAGCTTCAGACCCTATGTCAAGCTCAGCATGGAAAACGGGCTCATCACTGACATCGAGGATGACGCCGAGGCGCGAGCGGCGGCCCCGGTCATCACGGACGCCCCCGCCCGGCTCAGGGAGAGGGCATATGACAGCAGAGAACTGATACAGTGGCCAGAGGACTCCGGCGAGTATCTGACCGTCAGCGGCGCGGCAAAGCTGTGGATGTACTATCTGGCCGAGGGGAACACAGCCACGTCGGCGGCCCTGTCCGCCCTCATCGCAGACGCCAAGGCCGCCATCAGGGCGGAGTATCCGGATGTGTAGAGGGAATTATTCGAGGAAGGCAAATATGAAGCTCTGCCGGTGACAGCGAAATAACCGCTTCGCCCCCGTTTTTAACTTGCGGTTATTCCGGCTTTAAATTATAATAAAGCAAATAAGCAAAGCAGGGAGTGAAGCTGTTGAAACGATTAAAGTGTGTATTATGCATTATGCTCTCTCTGGTGCTGTGCCTTGGCATGATTCCGGGTGCGGCGGCAGCGGGTGAGATGCCCTTTACAGACGTGCCCTCCGGGGCGTGGTTCTATAACGACGTACTGCGTGCCTATCAGCTGAAGCTGATAGACGGCACATCGGCCACCACCTTCTCGCCGGAGAAGGAGCTGAGCTATTGCGAGGCTGTCAAGCTTGCGGCGTGCATGCACCAGCGCTATACCCAGGGGAAGGTGACCCTGACCAACAGCCCCACAGGCAACTGGTACGACAGCTATGTGGCCTACGCGGAGGAAAACTATATCATCTGGAACCCCGAAGAATATGACTGGAACGCCCCGGCCAGCCGGGGAGGCTATATGGAGATATTCGCCAATGCCCTGCCCGAGGAGGCGCTGCAGCCGATAAACAGCATACCCTGGGGCTCCATACCGGACGTGCCGGAGGAGGAACCCCAGTCCGGGGCCATATATATCCTCTATCAGGCGGGGGTGGTGCAGGGCGTGGATTCCGAGCACAACTGCCTGCCTGACAAGAGCATAAAGCGGCAGGAGGTCGCGGCCATACTCACACGCATGATGGACCCCGGCACCCGCATACGCTTCGATATGACGCTCAGCGACGAGGAAGCCATGTGTTCTCTGAATGAGTGGATAGACGGGGACGAGGACGGCTTCAAGGGAGAGGACGGGTATATAGCCCTGGCCGACTGGCCGGAGCTGATGGAGTACATGGCGGACAGCGCCGAGTACATGAAGGAAATGGGCCTGATATCGGAATATGAGTGCTCTGAGGAGGACGCGTATATTCTATATACCCTAAAAAGCGGCCTGTTGGTTGAATATGATCCGCCAATACGGGAGTATTTAGACTATGCTGGATCCAAAGTCATCTCAATCGAGCCATGCAGTGATGATACTAAAGGCAATTGGCAATCTTTTGCCTCAAATAAGGGCACAGCAATAAACCTGCAGAAAAAGATATGCGATCTGGGTATAGGTTACGAGAGAGGCTCCAGTGTACTGAACGACGGAGTGACCATCGCAGAGGTCAAACGCTGCTTTGAAAGCTCTGCCGGAGGCGTGCTTCTTTGGTTTGGACATGGGGCAAAGTCTATGCCCGCACTTAAGATCGGGGAGAAATATGATGAATCTAAACACGCCTCATTGAGGGATTCCGGAGAAATCCTTGTTAACGACGGAGACATTTTTCTGAAGGGAACCTGGTTCCGAAACAATCTGAAAAGCAACTGTCTTGTCGGAACATTTGTACTTCTCGGCGCCTGCTATTCATGGAAGGACAGCTCGCTGACTGATGCTCTGGGCTCCAAGGGCGCGGCTTGTGTCATAGGCTCAAAGGAAAGAATCCACATCCCAAAATTATTCGGTACCGCGGAGGCATTGATCACAGGAATGACCGAAGCCGACAAAAACGGGCAGTACACGACGGTTTCCGAAGCAATGAAAAAACCCAGATACGTGATAGCAGGCTTTGCGGATGTATTTCATGGCAAGCTCGAAATTGCCTTCGGCGGAGACTGGCGTTTGGAGAACAGAATCACTGCTTCATTCGTTGTCTTAGATGCGAGCAACAAAAAGCCGATTGCTAACGCGACTGTTGCCTGTATCAATGAAACCGTGCAGACGGACTCGAATGGACGCTGTTCTATAGGCGGCCTCGATATGATGCGCGACGTTTTTCTTGAAGTCAGTGCCGACGGATATGAGACGAAAAAAGACAGCTTCAATCCGGCTGCCGGCGGAGACATCAGCATTTTCCTCTACCCTGTGATGGAGACCTCGACCGTGACAGTGACGGACTATACGACAGGGGAGGCGATTTCGGGCGCGACAGTGGAATTCAGGACAAACCTCGGTGTGACAGGCACCGCCATTACTGATACGGACGGCATTGCCAGACTTTACACAGAGAGCGGCGGGGCTGTCAAGGGGGAGACTTTGACCTGTTCGGTGCGCTATGGTGACTATGATCCGATAGAAAACGCCGAATACAGACGTAGCGTTATCAGCTCGTCGGCGGAGGAATGGCCATTTGAGCTCAATGTCAGATTAAAGCTCTATCCGTCATCTTTGGGTAATATCTCTCATAAGGGCACCTGTGGAGACTGCGCGCTCTGGGCGCTGAATGATGAGGGTGTCCTTCACATCTTCGGAACGGGAGCCATGGAGTCGTATGACTTTATCGGGACTATAAACGGGACTCATGCCCCCTGGTATGGTCTGAAAGACGGGATAACAAAAGCGGTTGTGGAAAAGGGCGTCACAGAAATAGGCTCATGTGCTTTCCAGGACTGCGAAAACATGGAGTATATAAGCATGGCCGACAGTGTGAATAAGCTGGGCGTGGGAGCGTTCCAGGGCTGCTCGGCATTGAAATCTGTAGCAATACGCGACGGTACTGCTGCCATCCCCTCGTTTTGCTTCCGTTACTGCAGCAGCCTTAAGGCCATCTCTATCCCCAATACGGTAACCGAGATTGCTTATTACGCATTCACGGATGTATCCGATCTGCAATATGTTTATTACGGAGGCTCTAAGGCGCAGTGGGATAAGATCAATATTGATGATTTCAGAGACGGGAACAAGGCGCTGAACGAAGCGGAGCTTATTTGCAATTCAAGCGGATTGCTGACGCCTTAAGCTTTACCCCAACCAAACAAACAGGCCGGTGCGCTGAAAACCAGCGCACCGGCCTTTCGGTATCGTCACTATAGTATTATAACATAACAGCGCTGTCAGTTGACTATCCTCCTGCGGAGGATGTCCCCGGCCTCCAGCTTGAGGGGGCAGGCGATGGACAGCAGCTGCTTGGGGTGGGGGGCGTAGTCCACGGGTTCGCCCTCCATGCTGAGCATGTCCTCCACCACAAAGCTCTCGCCCATGGAGTTGGGGGAGAGGAGCTCCAGCCTGTCGCCGGTGCGGAAGTTGTTGCGCTGCTCGATGATATAGCGCCCGTTCTCCTCGCCCAAGACGGCGGCGATGAACATGCAGTCCTGCAGGTATTTGGGCCCCGCCGAGGGGCCGTGCTTCGCCTCGCCGAAGAAGAAGCCGGAGGTGTATTCCCTGTGGCTTGCGCAGTTGAGCTCGTCCATACACAGCTCAAGTGGAGCGGTGCCGTCCAGACGGTGGCGGTAGGCGTTGACCACGGTTGCGACGTAATAGGGGGATTTCATGCGCCCCTCGATTTTGAGCGAGCTTACCCCGGCGTCGATTACTTTATCCAGGAAGGGCATGGCGTTTAAGTCCCGTGAGCTGAGTATCATCGTTCCGCCCTCGTCCTCGGAGACAGGGTAAAACTCCCCGCTGCCGTCGGACAGACTGAGCACATAGCTGTAGCGGCAGGGCTGGGAGCAGTCGCCCCGGTTGGCGCTGCGCCCGTTCATGTACGCGCTGAGCAGACAGCGGCCCGAGTAGGACATGCACATGGCCCCGTGGATGAAGCACTCGATCTCCAGCTCCGGTGGGGTCTTGGCCCTCAGCTCGGCGATCTCGTCAAGACTGAGCTCTCTGCCCAGGATGACCCTCTTGGCGCCCATGTCATGGTAGTGGCGGGCGGCAGCCCAGTTTACGCAGTTGGCCTGAGTGCTCACGTGGAGCTCAAGCTCCGGGACGGCGCTTTTTATCGTGCATATGGCCCCCAGGTCGGAGACGATGACCGCGTCGACCGCAATGTCACGGAGGGCCCTGGCGTAGTCGGCCAGCTCGGGGATCTCGGCGTTTTTAACAAAGGAGTTGACGGTCACGTACAGCCGCTTCCCGGTGGCGTGGGTGAGCTCCGCGGCCTTCCGCACGTCCTCAAGGGAAAAGCTCACAACATCCGCCCGAAGCTGCAGCATGGGCCCGCCCAGGAAAACCGCGTCCGCGCCGAAGCGCAGAGCCGCCTGCAGGCGCTCCATGTCCCCCGCGGGGGCGAGCAGTTCAACTTTGTTTTTCATAGTCGGAGCCTCACGTATCTTTAAATATCCCTGTAATTATATCAACATGGCCTGTGAAAGTCAATTTTGCCCGGGATGCGGATTTTTCTTGCGAAAGGGGTGTTTCGCAAGAAAATTATACATATTCGCAAATGCAAAAGTTGAATAATCCCGTGCGGAGTGTTAATATGTATACAGACGAAAACAGGACTGAAAGCGTATACAGGAGGTCGGACATGGAATTCATTGAACTTGCCAGAAACAGATACTCGGAGAGGAGCTTCGACAGCCGCCCCATAGAGGATGAAAAGCTGGCCCGTATACTTTAGGCGGGCAGACTGGCCCCCACGGCCTGCAATTTCCAGCCCCAGCGCGTATATATGATAAAAAGCCCCGAGGCCCGCGGGAAGCTGGAAAAGCTCACGCCATACACCTACGGGGCCCCGGTGGTCCTGCTGGTGTGCTATGACATGAACACCGTGTGGAAGAATCCCCGTGAGCACCTGCTGAAGGACTATAATTCCGGCGAGCAGGACGCCGCCATCGCCGCCGTGAACATGATGTACGCGGCGGAGGAGCTGGGCATTCACACCCTGTGGGCAAGAGGCTTTGACGCCCGGGAAGTCCGGATGGAACTGGGCCTGCCGGAGAGCGTCGTACCCGCCCTGATTCTGGACATGGGCTACCCCGTCCCGGATTCCAGGCCCCATCCCATACACTTCCGGCGCATGCCCGTAGAGGACATGGTCACGGAGCTGTGATCAAACCCGGCATAATATCAGGGCAGTGGAAGAATGTGTGCTTCCGCTGCCCTGTGCTTTATTATTATGCTCTGCCTCAGCCCGGATAATTGTCTGCAAAGCAGACCCTTTGCCAGCCCATCAGCCGGGACGCGCCTGCCGCAGTGATGCCGAAAAACAGCACCGGTACATGCAGATCAAGATAGTCGGTTATTGTCCCGTTGCAGAGAGTGCTTCCGGTACATAGTATCAGATCGGCCCACTCGACCACGCTGTCACGGGCCGAAGCTCCGTCCTCCACCGAAACACCGTGACGTATCTCGCCTATGTTCGCGGGATTCAGATCCAGCACGCGCACGTGTCTGCCGCTCTCCGAGAGCATCTGAAGAAGGGCGGGCTGATAGCCGATAAGGCCGATACGTCTGGCATCCGGCCACTTGCTGTCAAGATAAGCCCTCATGTCCCCGGCGCAGAGCTCCGGCCCCTCTCTGCGGCAGTGTGCCGTGCAGCTGCACAGATCGAGCGCACTCATTACCGCGTTCAGCGAGGCTATAAAAATACCGCGGCAGTGGGGATCGGACTCAATATCCGACTCGGAGATATCCATGAGGCTGCCTTCAAACAGCGCCGGGGCGTCTGTAAAGGCCTGCCCTTTACCACCGCAGTATTCGGCCTGTATCATGACATCGTTTCCCGTGATGATAGGGAAGTCCTTACGGATCGTATCGCCTATGGCCTCCTCAGCGCTGAGTGAGCGGCAGGATACGGATATCGTCTCGCTTTCCAAATTGTGCTCTTCAAGCAGCTGGCGGAATTTATCCTTAAGTGTCCTGAACAGTTCCTCTTTGGTCATATGTCCTCCTTTTCCTCAAGCCCGAGAAATTGCCTGGCCTCCGCATTCCAGTCGGCGGAGTACAGAGCTGACCGCTCTGCCACACCGCTTATACGTCCGCGGATCAATATGGCGACCCGGTCTGCAAGCAACTCTGCTTCGGCAAAATTATGGGTGACGAACAGGATAGCGCAGCCAAATTCGTCCCTTATACTCAGCAGTGTATCATGCATTTTCCCTTTTGTCACCGGGTCGAGCGCCGAAAAGGGTTCGTCCAGAAGCAAAAGCGGCGGCCGGGTTATGAGTGCGCGTGCAAGCGCAACGCGCTGCTGTTCCCCTCCGCTGAGAGTTCCGGGGTACTGTTCCAGCAGACCCGATATCTCAAACAGCCGGGCTATCTCCTCAGTGCGCTTGCGAATCTCATCCCTGCTCTTTCTGCGCATTCGCAGTCCGAAGGAAATATTTGCCCCGGCCGTCAAATGGGGGAACAGGCTGTAATCCTGATACAGGTATCCGATATTTCGCTCATTCAGAGGAATGCAACACAGATCCCGGCCCTCCAGCCGGACGGATCCGCAAATAGGGCTGTGGAACCCGGCTGCCGTTTCCAAAAGTACCGATTTCCCGGCGCCGGTCTTCCCGAGTATGGCGAATATCTCTCTTTTTTTAACAGACAGATCGATGCCTTCAAGGTCAAAGCAGCCGCGTCGGACATGGACGTTTTCCATCTCCAGTACGGTTTCAGAATGATACATATCTACTCCGGTTCCGGTATTGGCCTGAAAACAGGGCGGCAATACCATGGGCAGCTGCGGAAATGATCAACAGAAGAAATGCGCTTGCCAGGGCAGCGGACAGATCATTTACGCTTACATTCAAATAGATGCCCGCAGGCAGAGTTTCCGTTTTCATGCGGGTTACGCCGACCAACATGAGCGTTGCTCCGAATTCTCCCAGCGCTCTGGACCAGATGAGTATGAATGTGCTTATGAGCGCGTTTTTTGAAAGGGGAAGAACAATACGCAGGAATCTGTCTGCCGGGCCGGCTCCGAGAAGGCCCGCTATTTTTTCCAGCTTCGGGTCAACATCCCGAAATGCTGTCGCCGTAAGCTTAATGGCGAATGGCAGGTTTACGATAAGCTGAGCGAGTATTATCCCGTTTCGGCTGAAGATCACCGGCAGACCGATCCTTTTCATGAACGCCCCGATCGGTCCGGAGAACAGTATGAGCAGGCTTAAACCCAGAACGATATTCGGGAGCGATGTTGTAAGCTCAAAAAGAACCTC
>JAFRAF010000319.1 GCA_017405545.1 Oscillospiraceae bacterium
GGGCTTTGCCGGCGGCGTCCAGCCCTATGAGATCTGGTGGGACAAGGACGGCGAGGCCATCGAGTCCGAGGACGCCGAAGTGGACGACTATATCGGCGCCGTGGTCTATAACGCCACCATCGGCAATTACACCGTCCACGCCGTGGACGCCATGGGCGAGGTCATCACCGCCACCAGCCATCGTACCGCTCCCAAGCTCACCATTGTGGAGCAGCCCGTGGGCGGCACGATCCCGAAGGGTAAATGTCTTCCCATCAGCGTAACCGTGTCGGATGGCGAAGCGCCGTATCACTACAAACTCTATTGGAACGGGAATAATCTGGTAAGCAGCGAGCAAGATAATCATGCTTCGTTTAGCGCTTGGGAATCTGGCGAATACTATATCCATATTGAGGATAGCCAGGGCCGCCAGGTGGATTCCGACGTGGTCACCTGCGAGAATGCCGTCTTCCGTATCAAGGACCAGACTGAGTCGGGGAGCATCGCAAAGCCCGGGGATAAGGTTACTCTGTTCGTGGAAGCCGAGGGCGGTATAGAGCCCTATACCTACCTTTGGTCGTTGAAGATAGGCAACACCCGATACAAGGTTGGAGAAAGCAGAACCATTTCCGCCGACAAACCCGGCGAATATCTGTGCCGTGTCGTGGGCGCCGATGGGGAAATGATCCACAGCAAGGCGATTCAGATCGGCTACACCGGCGACACGCCGATCATCATCAAGCAGCCCGTTGGAGGTAATCTGGTGTATGGCAGTTCGGTCTATCTTTCCTGTGCTGCCGTTTCCGGCTCCGGAGGTGAACTGCGCTATGAGTGGGAGAGGAGCACGACCGAGGCAGGCATGAGACCCAGCTGGGGCAAAGCTTCTCGCAGCGGAGGATCGACCTGGTATATGGAAGCGTCTGCGGCGGGCGCATACAACTGCAGGGTCACCGATACCAAGACGGGCAAGTATACATTTACCCAGACGGTGTTCGTGACGAGAGAACTGTCAGCCACGGCAGAGGGACACACAGACAGTTTGCAGCCTAGCGAATATTTTTACACGCTCCACATTCAGGGCGGCGCAGCCCCCTATACCGTAAAAGTCTACCTGATAACGGAACGCTCCGAATTCAATCCGAAGACAATTCTATGGCGTACGCATACGGTTGCCACAGATGAGGAAGCGCTAAATTTCGCAGAACAGATACCTAGATATTGGAATTATTCATATTACTATGCGCCGGATAACGAATGGATAAGGAATTTTGAGAGCACAAAAGCATTTGCCATCATTACGGACGCCGAGGGCAAGACCACAAGGGTAGATATACGGTAACGGATTCTTCCCGTTATGATCCATAAACCCAGCATGAACCATCATCCGAAAGGAGTATTGATATGAAAAAGCTGTGTATGATCCTGCTGGCGGCCCTGCTGCTGCTCTCGGCGGCCTGCGCCTCCCCGGCGCCTCAGGAGACCGCCGCCCCAAAAGACGTTTCCGTGGTAACCGAGGAGCCGGAACCGATGGCCACGGACACCCCCGCGCCTGAAGCTTCCGCTTCCGATGTCATCCTGAGCGCCAGCGAAGGACCTCTGAACGAAGCTACACCTGAACCTACCACTGAACCCACCCCCGAGCCCACGGCCGAGCCCACCGCGGAACCTAACCCTGAGCCCACCGCTGAGCCCACAGCCGAACCAACGCCCGAGCCTACCGCAGAACCTACCCCTGAGCCCACCCGGCCGCCCAGGCCGGAGGAGCCCGAGTATGAGCACCTGCCAGAGGAGTATCTGCCCCTCAGTCAGCGGGTCCTGGGTGATTGGTTCGCGGAGCAGGCGAGTCTCGTGATCGCCCTTTCCCTCACGGAGGACGGCTACACCCTGTCCGTCCCGGGCACGGACCCCCAGGCCGGCCAGTGGGAGGAGAGGGACGGCATGGTCGTGTTGGACGGCGATGACGAGAGCGCTCTGCTCGTTCTGGACGACGTGCTCCGCCTGGACGCCCTGGGTCTGCTCTTTACCAGGGAGCAGCCCCTGACC
>JAFRAF010000320.1 GCA_017405545.1 Oscillospiraceae bacterium
AAAAGTCCCTCTCCTTAAAGTTTAAGTGTACCATATTACAAATACCCACTGGATTATACACTATATGGGTATAAAATACAATGTATTTTTTTAAGATTACCGAAAATTAAGCTCTCTTCAGCAAGTACGACAGTACGAAGGTCGAAGCCCAGCAAATGAGCATGTATATCAGGAGCTTTACCGGAAGCGCCGAAACGATAATGCCGTTCCAGCAGGTGTAGAACATGAGTATCAGTCCAAGCAGCGCTCCGCCCACGGTGAGTATGGTGGAGAGCTTTGAGACCAGATACAGGGCCCTTGCCCGGTATATCACGCTGGCGTTGGCTTTCATGCTGCTTCCCAGCATGACCGCCGCAGCATCGCCCTCAACTTTGTCGTCAGTGCTTATGTTGAAGCTGTCCTGTACGGACAGGGCGTTGACGCTTCCGACTGGGACGCGGTGCTTCTGCTGCAGGAGCTGGGGCGTCACGTTGAAGTCCCGGGCAGCAAGATAGAGCTCCGAGCCGGAGCGGTTCATGAACATGAGCCCGCTGTGCACCCTGTCATCGGGGGCATATTCAAGATTGCATACGCTGACGAGCGAATTGTTTATTACGGTAAACAGTGAGCGTTTGGGGTTTACCGTCACATTGTCCGGGACGCGTATACCCAGGAGCTTCATGAATCCGATGGAGCCCACCTTAACGTCTTCACCGTGTATTGTTCCGCCGATACCGCCGCCCTCAAAGCAGACAAAATCTCTGACCAGTACGGGCAGGATATTCTGGCTCGTCATGGTTTTGGAGAACACCGAGGCAAGTCCCGATCCGGAGGCCATAATCATACTTCCCGTATACGCTATGGCCTTGGTCTGGGGATAGCCCTCAAACACCTTGATGCTCTTGAGCGATATAGTCTCGGGCGGGAAAACATCCTTGTCCATCAGGAGCACTCCGTCGGCCTCCGCTATTTTGCAGGCGCCGCCCCATCCGGCAATGATGCCGCCGCGCTTTTTGAGCTTTGAGGCTACCGTCAGGAAGGGCCATGAGCAGCAGGTCAGCGCGCCGAAGGCCGCGGACGCGGCCAGCATGGCAGAGAGGAAATAAGAGAAATCTATGGATCGTCTTCTGCCGATGGACGCGAGTATGGCAAAAATCAGGGAGGCCACCAGCATCACCGGGGATATCTTCTCCCAGGCCTCCTCCTGAGGATCGCTCATAGTCAGGCTCCTGAAAAAGCCGTCTATCCTGCCGGAGGCCCTTCTGACAAGGACCTTGCCCTCGGAGAAACGCTCAGTAGTCAGGGTATGGTATTCCTTTACGGTAACCGCCGCCCTGATTGCGTCACGCATTCCGGTATAGTACTGTATTTTGCCCATCATGGCAAAGGCAAGCGCAAATGCGGACACAGCGCAGAAGGGCGTCCCGGTGCAGTGACCGGTGAGCACCATTATGAAGCCGTTTATGACCGACATCACACAGGAGGCCAGCACAAGGGTCTCCGCTCCAGGCTTGTTTGCCATGAAATCCGCCAGTCCATCCAGCAGGACGTCTATACCCATGATAAGTACAAACAGCTCCAGAAGCAGGAGGATGCAGCATATCGAGGCGGGGTCCGTGGTGCCGAACAGGCCTTTCGGCCCCGCGGCCAGGATGGTGAACAGAAACAGTATGGCTGATATCACAAGGGCAGCCAGCGTCCTGTAGTTGAGAGATCTTATCCTGGCAGAATACTTTTTCGACTGTAAAAGCAGGTCAGGCTCCACGAGGAGCGGCTCCTCGTCGTATTCATACTCCTGCATCTTGCTTTTTATAAACGCCCCGCTTTTAACGGCGGCATTCTTCAGCATTATCCCGAAGCCCTTCATCAGGTCGGTAAACTCATTCTTGAGTTCAGAACCAGAGATGAGCCGCTTTTTCGTCTCATCCCCGTACTCGTCGGGATCTATTTCATCTGAGTATTCGGCGCCCTGGGCCTGGTCATACTCGTCCCCGCGGAATTCTTCGGCCCCTATCTCAAATACGCTCGGGTCTATCTCGAAATCATCGGCCGGATCCGCGCCCTCTTCCCCTTCTTCAAAGGAGATAGTGACGGACGAGGGCTCATAGGGGCTCTCTTGTGGATTCTCGGTCTCCTGGACAGTCTCGGCGGCGGGCTCCTGTTCATCGAGTTCCGCAGCGGATATGGGCTGCGCGTCAACCGTCTCAGGCTCGGGGGCAGCAAAGGCGGCCTCCGTCTGAGGCTCCGCCTGAACAGGCGCGCCGACGTCCGCGACCTCCGGAATATCCTCGGGGACGGTGACGGGCGGCTCCGCATCTTCGCGAATGGGCTCCCGCTCCCTGCGCTGCTCTTCCCGCATGTTCCCAGCGGCCTTTTCTCTGGCCTTGGACCTGCGTCTTCCCCAGCGCTTTTTCGGAGGTTTCGCGGCTCTGGGCGTTTCCTCCGCCGCAGCCGGGACAGCCTGTTCCTGCTCCGGGGACGTCTCCGCCGGGACGGGCGCATCGACTCTATCGTCCGCAGGGGCGGTTTCCTCCGGGGTATCCGCAGTATGAGCGGCTTCGACCGGCGCGTCATCGGCCGGCGGCGTCGCCACGGGAGCTGTCTGGGCAGCGGGGCTGACCTCAGGGGGCGTCTCATCAAATGTCAGTTCCTCAAAAACTACATTCTCCGGCACTTCCTCCTCCGGCACATAACCGGGGTTCAGCACTTCCTGAATAATGCGTTCAGCCTGTTTGTCCAATTCCTCACGGGGAGTTTTCTTATCCCCGGTCATAAAGGCAGAGCCCTTATACTCCGCAAGGATAGACTCCAGAGTGAATTCGGATTCGTCCTGAACTATTAAGTTATTGTCGTTATTTTCAGCCATATACACAAGCCTCCAATTACGAATTCACAGAGCTGTCTCAGTTTCTCTGTCTCAATACTTCATACATTACTACTGCCGCGGATACCGAGGCATTGAGCGATGAGACCTTTCCCCGCATGGGGATGCTGAGCATCACATCGCAGCTCTCCGCCACAAGTCTGCTTATCCCGCTGCCCTCTGAGCCGATGACTATCGCTATGGGGCCGCTCAGATCTGTCTGCCACAGGCGGGAATCACCGTCTGCCGCAGTGCCGTATACCCACAGTCCTCTGTCCTTCAGTTCACGAATTGCGGCAGTGAGATTGGCCACCTTTGCCACCGCCATATGCTCGACAGCGCCGGCGGAGGTCTTGGACACTATTTGCGTAATGCCTGCGCTTCTGCGTTTGGGGATGATTATCCCGTGGGCGCCCGCAGCTTCAGCCGTACGTATGATGGCCCCGATATTGTGGGGATCTGTTATCTCATCACAGACTATTATAAAGGGGGCCTCGCCCCTCTGATCGGCTATTTCAAAAATATCATTAACAGTCGCGTACTGCTTCAGTGCTGTAACAGCTATAACACCCTGATGCGCGCCGGTAGCGCTCATGGCGTCCAGCTTGCGCTTATCACATTCTGTTACGGCCGCGCCTGTCTCCCTCGCCTTGGAGGCGATAAAAGAAATGGTTGAATCCTGGATTCCTTTGGCGATATAGACCTTGTCAATGGTCCTCTTTGCCCTCAGCGCCTCGACTACCGCGTTCTTTCCCTCGATAAGGCCTCTGTCTTCCTCATCATCTGCGCGCTCTGTATGTTCGCTCCCCTTATATGGATCGAAATGTCTTGCCGCGGGTTTCTTTTTCCTGTATTCACTCATTCCGCATTATTCCTTATAATTTCAATTATATTATTATAGCACAAGTCCCATCAAACGTGAATACCCAATTTTAACGTTTTTTTATTTGAATTGACATATTTGTTATGCTATTATTATATATCAGTACGCGGACGATCGCAATTTGGGTCAAATCAGCGGTCGGCCTCCCCGTTCCGCGCGAAATTCAAGGCTGCGCGCCGTTCTGCGCACGGGGGACACAGAGTCAGCACCGCAGCAGCGATTGCATATCAACACGGCCTTAACAGGAGGTTTAAATTTGAACAAGGCGATAAACCGTTTTTGCTATAAGCACCCAAAGCTGGGGATTCCCAACCTCATGTTATACATAGTTATAATACAGGCGCTGGTATACGTCGTGTGGCAGATGGACACCACCGGCAGATTGTTCTTCTACCTGTATTTCAACCCACAGCTCATACTGCGGGGACAGCTGTGGAGACTGTTTACCTATGTCTTCATACCCGGTTCCACAAGGATAATATGGCTGTTTATTACGCTGTATTTTTACTATTATATGGGTCGTCTCATGGAAAATGAGTGGGGCGCAACGAAATTCACCCTGTTTTACATCTGCGGTGTGATCCTCACCAGTCTGTTCGGTATGCTCGCGCACCTTATCTTCCCCGATCGGCCGGCCTTCCTCACCGGGACATATATCAATTTCTCCCTGTTTTTCGGCTTTGCCCTCATGTACTCGGAGATGACTGTGATGTTCATGTTTCTCATCCCCATGAAGATGAAATGGGCCGCCCTGCTCAACGCCGCGTATTTCGTGTACGCGGTGGTCGCCACGCCCTTACCCACAAATCTCGTACCGGTGGTGGCAATCCTCAACTTCGCTCTTTTCAGTTGGGACGCCATCAGCACGGGCAGCAAGCGCTTCAGGAGCACCCATTACAGGACGGCGAACACAATAAATTTCAAAAAGGCCGCGAAAAAGGCCCGGTCCGAGATGCGGGGCAAGCCCTACAGACACAAATGCGAGGTCTGCGGAAAGACCGATGCCGATTACCCGAATCTGCAGTTCAGATACTGCTCCCGCTGCCAAGGCTACCACTGCTTCTGTGAGGAGCATATAAACAATCACATACACTTTGACAGCTGAAAACCGATACAAGCGCAAATTCCCAAAGATCCCCTCAGATCTTTGGGAATTCCTTTTGCCTGAAGCTTGTTCTCCGGCCTTCATTCAGCTGTTCTGTCCCGACACATCGTCCCCTGTGATGCTGACATATCTGTCATAGAGCATCTGACAGGTGGTCTCGTCGGCAATTATTCTCCTGCCCATGTCGGAATCAGGCGGGAATATATGTCTTATTCTGTCATATCTCTCGCGCACCGTTACGGTCTGGTCCTCTTTTGTCAGCTTGTCAGCAAGACAGACAAGGCATTTTTCATCCAAATCCGGCGCGTCTGTAAATTCGAAGTCGTTGTGACAGTATACCACATCGGCAACAGCGTCATATCCAAGCTCTTTAAGGTAGGCGCCGCCCACATGGGCGTGCCTGATCCCGCTGAGCTTGCAAATGTCGTGGATGCTCCCCGCGCTCCTGCACAGCTCCACATCCAGCCTGAGCCCGCAGCGGGTCAGCGTTTCCGCCATATGTCCCGCCATTACGCCCGTAGCCAGACAGTGTTTTTGGATATGTACTGGCAGCTTCGCGTCTTCCATCAGCTTTCTGCATATGTCCACACTTATTCCGCGTCGGCGTTTTGCAAGCGCTCTCAGCTCAGCCGCATCGGTACAGGACCGCGTCCCGGCGTCGTCCGTCTCTATCGTATGAGCGCCCAGCGCATCGATGCAGCTCTTATCACCGCCCAAAAAGCGCTCTGCCGCGCTCCCGGTCATGAATACGGGATATCCCTCTCTGCCAAAATATGCGGGGCGCAGCACTTCCCTTTCACCACTCCCCGCCTTCGAAACGAGTGTTTCGACGGTCGTCGGCAAAACTGCCGGCAGGAACCAGGGCAGATACATGACGCCGTCTGCAGGTCCGACTGCGCAAAACGAGTCTTTCCCGTCCGCGCACGGGGCCGTAAAGCTGACTCTGTCATCCTCTATAAGCCCTGACAATCCGGCCATCCCCTCCGCGGGGCACAGAACGCGCACCGCGCAGGCTCCGTTGTCGAGCAGGCTCTGTACTGTCATCCTCATCATTGGGAATCCGTTTATTTCCATGTCCGGCCGGAGTTCACCAGTCGAATCCGGCTCGCACAAACACGAAACAATTCCCAGAATACCCATTATTCTTCCCCTTTTCTTCTTACCACTGTATATGCTCGGAGGTTTAATTCGTTTTACTATATTGAAATATATTCCTAAAGCGGGACAATTTCAATAGATTTTTCAAAATAATCTTTCCCCGCTTACTGTAAAAGCTCTTTCACGCCCCATCATATTCATGTATAATTGACACAGTCATACGCTTACACAAAAGGGGGCGCCGCACTGATATGAAAGTGAGCTTTTTCGGAACCGCCACACTGCTGTTCGACGACGGCGAAGGCCAAATCCTTTTCGACGCACATTTCACCCGTCCGGGTCTGCTCAAATACATATTCGGGAAAGGTGAAACAAATACCGCTCTCATCGACGAGATGATAACGCGCCATCGCATCGAGCGGCTGAGGGCGATATTTATATCCCACTCTCACCACGACCACGTCATGGACGCTCCGTATATCTCAAACAAATGCGGCGCCGTCATATACGGCAGCAGTTCAGCTTTAAACGTGGCCCGGGGCGGGGGCGTGCCCGAGGACAGGCTGGCGGAGTTCTCCGGGAACAAGAGCTTCACTCTCGGTGCATACGTTATCAGAGTGATACGCTCGCTGCACTCAAAGCCCACCATATTGAACAACGACCTGGGCCAGACCATTGACGCGCCCCTTGTCCAGCCCGCGCGGCTACGTGACAATAAGGAAGGGGGCTCCTATGATTTTCTGGTGGAGGTCCGGGGAAAAACGTATCTCATACGCCCCAGCTTCAACTATATAAAGGGCCAGCTGGACGGTGTAAAGGCGGATGTGCTCTTTCTGGGCGTGGCGGGGCTCGCGAAGGCCGACGATAAAACGGTGAGAGAGTTTTTTGCCGAGACAGTGGACAAGGTCGGCCCGGAGCTTGTAATACCTCTGCACTGGGACAACTTTTTCTCGGGTCTGGACCGCCCGATAAAGGGCATGCCCCGTCTCATAGAAAAGACGGAAGAGGTATTTTTCAGGCTCGCCCGAAGCTGTGAGGAAGGACAGATAAACTGTCTGATACAGCCCCCCGGGACGAGCATAGAGATATAAAGGCTACTATTTTGCATAACGCCGGAGGATACAGCTCATGTATTCCTCCGGCGTATATTATTGCTGAAAAACGATCACTCAGAACCGGCACAGGCAAAGCCGCAGTCCGCGCTTTTGGCGCGTATATCAACGATCCTGCGTCCCGTCATCCTATGGCTTTTCTGAGCATGTCCATATCGGGCGGAAGCTTTATGGGCTCCCCTGCCGCCTTAATCCCGTTGGCGGCGTCCTTCAGGCCGTTTCCGGAGACTATGGACACAACGGCGGCGTCCTTTGGGAGCAGGCCCTGGGACGAGGCTTTTATGACGCCCGCTGTCGCGGTCACACCGGCAGGCTCGCCGAACACGCCGCAGTTCCTGCCCAGCACGCGCATGGCGTCCCGTATCTCCTCGTCGCTCACCTCTACGGTGAGACCATTTGACTCCTTTATGGCCCTTATGGCCTTGTCGGGGTTTCTGGGCACACCCACGGCTATGGAATCAGCCAGGGTGTTCTCCTCCATGGGTCTCCAGGGTCTGTCCTCTTCAATGGCCCTGTTTATGGGACAGCATCCGGAAGCCTGAACTGATATGAGTCGCGGAAGCTTTTCAATAAGTCCCACCTCATACAGATCCTTAAAGCCCTTCCAGACTCCCGCTATTGTGCAGCCGTCTCCGGTCGAGAGAGCTACATAGTCCGGGACCTTCC
>JAFRAF010000321.1 GCA_017405545.1 Oscillospiraceae bacterium
CTGGACAGCGAGGACTTCATCGTGTCCAACCTGCTCCTGCCCCTGGGCTCCCTCATCTATCTGCTCTTCTGCACCTCCAAGTGGGGCTGGGGCTTCGACAACTATCTGGAGGAGGCCAACACAGGCGTCGGCCTGAAGCTGTCCCCGAAGCTGCGGGGATACCTCCGCTATGTGCTGCCCGTGCTGATCCTTGTGATATTCATACAGGGCCTTATCGGATAGCCCCGGTACATAAGTAAAAGAATAAAATACCGCGTCTGAAACGCCCGAAGGCAACGTAAAGCTTTCGGGCGTTTTTCCCGATAAAGAGCCGGACAAGGCCCAAATAATCCCTGCTCCGCCTTGACTTTGGCGACAGTGAAAGGTATAGTTTTATTATGCTGTTGCAATGGAGAAAGAGTGTTGTCACCGCCTTCGGCCGCGGCCCTTCGATGGAGGCCGCGGGCGTGATCGAAGGTCTGACAGAGAGGGAGAAAAGCCCATGAAAAGAAGACTGCTCGCCGGAGCGTGCGGCATACTGCTGGCGGCCCTGCTGCTGGGAGGCTGCGCCCCGGAAAAGAATAAAGAGAATATACAGCCTGCGGACAGGCCGGTTGAGAGCGCGCCCGACACAGGGACAGGTGTATCCGCCCATGGTCAGCTGTCTGTGGTGGATGGAAAGTTGGTGGACATGAATGGCGAGCCCTTCCAGCTTAAGGGCATGAGCACTCACGGCATCGGATGGTACGGACAATACGTGAACGCCGGAGCAATGAAATCGGTCAAAGCGGCGGGCGGGAACTGCTTCCGCGCCGCCATGTACACCGAAGCGGACAGGGGCTATCTCAGTGATCCGGAAAGGAACACCGCCCTGATGGCGGAGGCCATAGAGAACGCCCGGGCCATGGATATGTACATAGTTGTGGACTGGCACATACTCAACGACGGGGACCCCAACGCCCATTTAAACGAGGCCATCACCTTTTTCGACCGCATCGCCTCGTCCTACCCGGGGGACCCGGCGGTGATATACGAGATATGCAACGAGCCCAACGGAGTGAGCTGGGAGCAGATACAGCAGTACGCCTATGCCATCTGCCCGGTCATAAGGCAGTATTCACCCGAGGCCCTTGTAGTGCTGGGTACGCCCGAATACTCCTTTGATTTAAGCGGACCGCTCACCGCGCCCTTCCCTCAGGATAATATCCTGTACGCTTTCCACTATTACGCCGGACAGCACGGCGACTTCGGCGGCCTGAAATACGCCCTTGAGCAGGGCTTGCCGGTGATGGTGTCCGAGTGGGGCGTCAACGTGAACGGCAGCGGACAGCCTGACCTGGATGCGGGGCGTGACTTCGCCTCCTACTTAAATGAGCAGCGCGTCAGCTGGTGCGCCTGGTCCCTGTGCAACAAGGACGAGGTGTTCTCCGCTCTGCGGCCTGACTGCACGGCCCTGAGCGGCTGGGAGCCGGAGGACCTGACAGAGGTGGGCACCGTCCTATTTGAGGCGCTCGGAGGAGGCGGGATGTGAGCAGCTGGGCCGACGCGGAGCTTACGTGTTAACCCGGTTTTGCGCCTTTTTGAAAAGATAAAACTGAAAACTGACATAATAAGCGCCCCGTCTCCGTGAGTATCCGGAAGCGGGGTGCCTATTTTATCTCAAGGGCGCTGTGACGCCTATTTTTTTTTTCGGAAA
>JAFRAF010000322.1 GCA_017405545.1 Oscillospiraceae bacterium
CGGCTCGCCGACGTAGGATGGCGTATCGCCGTAGGCGACCGCGCTGCTCTGCAGCTCTTCCCCGTCATAGTTTACGAACTTGACCGTGTATTTTCTCAATTCGCTGTTGTAGGTCGCCGTGTAGACGGTGGCTTGCGTCACCGGCACAATCTCCGGGCTCCAGCCGGCGAAGCTGTAGGTATACTGCGCCGATGCCGCTTTTGTGGGCGTATCGCCGACGTAGGATGGCGTATCGCCGTAGGCGACCGCGCTGCTCTGCAGCTCTTTCCCGTCATAGTTTACGAAACTGACCATGAAGGTCTGTTTTTCAAAGTTCGCAACCAGATTCCGGTCTTTCGTCACGGTGAAGGTATAGGGATTGTCCGTGCTGACCGCGCTGCCGTTCTCGGTCCAGTTGACAAACTTGTAGCCAGTGGCGGGCTCGGCGGACAATACAGCGTCGTCCCTTTTGACATACTTCTTTGCGCCTGTGACCGTACCACCACCGGTCGGATCGACGCCGGCGGCGACGTTGCATGCCTCCTTTCCTATCGCAGCTCTTTTCACGGAGGCTCCGTTAGATATGATATAGTAATTGCCGCCCTCGCTCAGTTGTCCTATTTCACCGCCCTCCGGCTCCACGATCCTGATATCTTCCCCGAGGGTGATTCCTATACTCGCCAAAACAGCGTGTGCGCTTCCTTCCGCAACTAACACGGCGTCGTCCGTTATCTCAACGGTGCCATAGAGAGCAGTAATACCCCATTGGCAATTTGTGATATGAACTGTGCTTTCTCCTGCGATTTTGATCGATGCGATATGCGGAGAATAGATACCATCTTCTGCACCCGATATATTGACCCTGCAATTACCGGTGATTGTTGCGTTATAGGATGGATTAATACCCTTATTTGTTGCTTCGCAGGTCAGAGAGCCGCTGCCCCGGATCGTCAGATTCCCAGCGGAATCGTTCATCCCCGTGCATTGTATTCCGCAAGTCCCGCCCTGCAATCGGTTATCCCCGCTCAGCACTACCGTCAAATTAATGAATTCAGCGTAAATATTCATTTTATAGTTTTGTGAAACCTCATAGACGCCCGTGATCGTCGTGCCGTTCAGATAGAGAATGTTTTCGCCGTTCTCCACCGCGAAGCGGACCTTGCCGTCCTTCAGGACATCGGACGCGTTGTCGCTGGTCACCCGCACGCCGCCTACCCATAAGTTGTATTCGGTGGCTCCATCGTCAGCCGCTGCTGTCACGCCAAGAAGGCAGAATGCCAGTACGCAGACCAGAAGCAGGTATAGTATCTTACGATGTTTCATATTTACTCCTCCTCGTTATTATTAAAAACAGCGCGGCCGGACACGGGTTAACCCGGCGGTCCGCGGCGTTCATAGGCACCATGCGTTCATCGGTGCCGTGCATGAAATGCACCAATGCCGTGTACCGATTTGCATCGTGCCTGTTGGGGGATTGCAAGTGATTTATTTATATAGATACATATTTTTGGAAATTTCCCACGTTTTTTGAAAATTCAGCACGAAATGCCTTATATTCGTATAAAATAGTTAAAATATGCATGGGCTTTAAGGCGATTTCTCAGCTGAGGCGCAGTCTCCGGCTCCCTTGTCATAGGGAGCTGTCAGACGTAAGTCTGACTGAGGGATTGTTCCCCTCGACACGATGCCGCTATCCGGCAATTCCCTCCGGCTCGGCTTCGCCGCCCCACCTTCCTTTCACGGGGGAGTCGTTTTTGAGAAACCACGCTGTACTCTTCATGGGAGCAATTATTAAATAAATATGTACTTTGATTCAGTTTTCACATTTTGTGATAGAATAATCCAAGTTAAACAGATGCTTTCTTCCCGGGTCGGACCCGGGCGGGACTGTAAACCGTAGATCTTATCATCTGAGTTTTTTAGTTCTGACCTGAAAGGAAATGTCGTAAACCATGATAAGAAGTCTGCTGAGCAGAATATTTATGGGTAAATACGGACCGGACGCCCTGTCCTTCTTTTTGATAATCCTCGGCTTTATCGTCTCGGGCCTCACCTCGATGACCGGAATACTGATAATCGCCTTCGTGGGATACGCGCTTATCATCCTGGGCGTACTGCGCATGCTGTCCAAGAATTTTGCAAGGCGCAGCAGCGAGAACGAGGTGTTCCTGGCCATGCTCTCCCCCCTGGGGAAAAAGATCAAGCAGGGGATAAACAAGTCGGCGCAGCGTCGTGACTACCGCTTTTTCAAGTGCCCCGGCTGCAAAAACACCCTGCGCGTGCCGAAAAACAGGGGGCGCATACAGATAACCTGTCCCAAGTGCGGCGAACGCTTCGAGCGTAAGTCCTGATCCCAATGCCGTGATTTCCCATATAGTGCTGATAAATAATTCTCCAGGTCCGGGGCAAGACCCCTGCCTGGAGCTTTTTGTTTTTCGGGCATGAGCTCGTCACATGAGCCCATGCCCGGCTTTATTATTCTCAGCCGACCTGTTCCTCCCGCCAGGCCTTGCAAACGTCCACCCATTCAAGGGCCCCGGAGTACCGGAAGAGTTCGTCACAGCTCAGCTCCACGGCGGAGTTGTCGCTGCCCGCCGCCGGGAACACCGTGTCAAAGCGCCTGAGGGACTCGTCCAGATACACGGACACACCGTCCTTGATCACAAAGGGGCAGACGCCGCCCACGGCGTGGCCTACCAGCTCGACGGCCTCCTCGGGGGTGAGCATCTTGGCCTTGGTCCTGAATTTGGCCTTGTATCTGCTGTTGTCCACCTTGGCGTCCCCCGCCGCAACAATAAGGATGGGCTTGTCGTCCACCTTGAAGGACAGGGTTTTGGCTATGCGGGCGGGGATGACGCCCGCGGCCTTTGCGGCCAGCTCCACCGTGGCGCTGGACACGGTGAACTCCTTCACCCTGTCGCCCAGACCCACGGACTGAAAGTATTCTTTTACTTTTTCCAATGACATGATGCTTTTCCTCTTTCCGTATCGGGCGTCAAGCCGTGCACATGCGGACTACCCCGCGGCTGCGCGCCCGGTTTTTCTGCATTATATCATTAAAGCGCTGAATATGCAAGCCGCGGAATATGTCCCGATCCTTCAGTTGGCGGGGTATGGGCCTATCGGCTCGGCGATCCGACCGAGCCCGTCGTCCTCCACGGTCTGCAGCTGTACTGCGGAGACCTCGAAGGCGGTCTTCTCGATGAGCTCATCCCCCTCGGCCTTCAGGTATTTCCTGCTCTGTATCCTCCCGCTTAGCCTCACCCGGGTCCTGACGGGCAGCATGGCGGTCTGCTTCGCCGTCATGCCCCAGCATATCACCGGCAGATAGTCCGAGCGGCCGTAGCGCCGGTTCACCGCCAGCATCAAATCGCATATCTCCCGGCCCATTGGCGTGCGGCGGACTATGGGCTCCCTGCATATGGTTCCCGTCAGCTCCACGCTGTTGAGGAAGTCGCCGAACTCCGTGCGCAGTTCCCTTGCCAGCACCGTGATGACCAATCTGTGCCCCACGCCGCTTCTGTTGTTGAAGGAACGCAGCTCGCCCCTTATGTAAACCTTGTCCCCCTCCCCGGGCTCCGCATCGAGTATATCCCTCCGCGCAATTATGTTGATGGTGTCCGCCGTCCCCGACAGCCGTACAACATCCAGGGGAAAGGTGTAGTAATCCGATCCCCCGCCCCTGTGGGAAAATCGCGGGGCCCCGGCCATTACCCCTCTCAGCTCCACCGAATTATATGTGCCTTCCACTTTGCCACCTCTTCAGATTCAGATATTCGATTATATGAATCCGCCGGCGGCTTTAGAAGCGCAGTGAATGCGCATGAGCACATAAAAAGGGCACGGAAAGCGGCTGTGTCCGTCTTCCGTGCCCGTGTCTTATTGTGACGTCACCTGTCAGATCTGGGAGAATACCTCGCCTATCTTCCGGCGGATTACCAGATTGGCTCTGGCGTCGTAGGTGGTGGCCTGCAGATTGATGAGCACCAGCTTGTTGCCCCTGTAGTAGTCTATCAGGCCCGCCGCCGGGTATACCACAAGGGATGTCCCCGCCACGATGAGCATGTCCGCGTCGTGGATGGCGTCTATGGATTTTCTCATCAGCCTTTGATCCAGGGCCTCCTCGTACAGCACCACGTCGGGCCGCACGATGCCGCCGCACTTGTCGCAGCGGGGTATGCCCGGCGCGTCCTTAACATAGCGTATGCCGGGGAACTGCTTGCCGCAGTCCATGCAGTAGTTACGCTGGGCCGAGCCGTGTATCTCATACACCTCTTTGCTGCCCGCCGCCGTGTGCAGACCGTCGATATTCTGGGTCACAATGGCCTTCAGCTTGCCCTTCTGCTCCAGCTCCGCCAGCTTCAGATGGGTAATGTTGGGCTTTATGCCCTCCACCAGTATCTTGTCCTTGTGGAACTTGAAGAACTCGGCGGGGTTCTCCATGAAAAAGCTGTGGCTGAGCATGGTCTCAGGCGGGTAGTCATACTTCTCGTGGTAGAGCCCGTCCACACTGCGGAAGTCCTTTATGCCGCTCTCCGTGGACACGCCCGCGCCGCCGAAGAATACGATGTTATTGCTCTCTTCCACCCACTGTTTGAATACGGCTATTTCGTCCATTTACTTCACTCCTTTCGAATTCTCGCGCTGATAGTAAAACATATACTGCTGTGCAAGACCCGCGTATTCTCCGAATATCGCCGGGTCGAAATCCTTTCCGTAGTGTTCCGCCACGGCTTTTTTCATCCAGGTGTCCATGGGGAAAGCCGTGGGTATGCGCAAACCGAACAGTATGACGCAGTCGGCCACCTTCTTGCCCACGCCCCGCATTTTCATCAGGGCCCGGCGGGCGCCCTCCAGGTCCATCTCTGACAGCTCATCCATATCTATATTGCCGCTGTCCACGTCCCGGGCCGCTCTGATTATGTAGTCCGCCCTGTAGCCCGCCCGTATAGGGGCAAGGTCCTCGGGTGTAAGGGCCGCCAGCTTCGAAGCCGGGGGGAAGCTGTAGTACACCCTGCCCTCGAAATCCATGGGCTCTCCGTACAAGCCGCAAAGCCGCTCGACTATCCCCTTTATACGGGGTATGTTGTTGCACTGGGAGATGATGAAGGAGCACAGAGCCTCCCAGCGGTCCTGACGGAGTATGCGTATGCCCGCGCCGAACTGTGTCGAGCAGCGCATGTAGTCGTCGATGCACAGGCTCTCGCGTATGGCGCTGTAGCTGCGGTCCAGATCAAAGTAGCTCCGCCAAATCGTGCGGAAGTCCTCTTCGCTGCCGCTTATGCTGATTACGCCATCCCGCTTCGATATGCGGGCCGCCCTGCCCAGAGCCACGCCCGTGTAGGCGCCGTCCGGCTCCTCATTCCAGCGGAAGCACTGGCCGCACTCAAATATTCGCTTTAAATCAAAATCGTCATTCGGGCAAAAGCTCACCCTGTCCTCGCCCACGGTGATATCCAAGCGGCTCAACTCCGTCTGTTCTTATCTCTGAGGGTATTATATCACAGTTCCGCGAAAATGAACAGAAAAAGGGCGGAAATGCAGCCTTTTATTGTAACTTGACTCGCCCGGAGCCCCTTGCTATAATGTAGATGAAAGCCCGCCGAGGGCTTTGAAAGGAGTGTTCTGCATGGAAAAAGCCCAGGAATGTCTCATTTGCGGCAAGCCGCTTATTTACACAGATGAAGCCCGCCGCATGACCTGTTTCATCTGCGGCAAGCGCTGTATGTCCAACGCCTGCTGTGAGGACGGCCACTACATCTGCGACGAATGTCACAGCGAGAAGAACATCCTCACCATTTTGGAGGTATGCACAAAGACGGAATCCAAAAACCCCATCGAGATAATGAACGAGATCATGCATAAGGACGGATACTACATGCACGGGCCGGAGCACCATGTGATGGTGGGCGCCGCCATGCTGGCGGCATATAAAAACTGCGGCGGAGAGCTTAACTTCCCCGTGGCGCTCCGGGAGATGGCTGTCCGGGGCAAGCAGGTGCCCGGCGGCACCTGCGGCCTGTGGGGCGCATGCGGAGCCGCCATAAGCACGGGCATATTTGTCAGCATCGTCACCAGGGCCTCCCCCCTGTCACAGGAGAGTTGGGGTCTGTGCAATGAGATGACTTCCCGCTCCCTCGCACCCATGGCAAAGACCGGCGGCCCCCGCTGCTGCAAGCGCAACTCATATCTGGCGGCCATTGAGGCGGCAAGCTTCTGCAGCGAAAAGCTGGGCGTCACCCTCGAGATGCCGGAGAAGATACAGTGTGAATTCACTGCCATGAACAACCAGTGCATAGGCAGGCGCTGCCCCTTTATCCGGAGAGCCCCTGACAGTACGGCTCAGAGCGCTTAACCCACCCATGCGGCCCATCCGCCGGCCCCTGTTCGCACAGGGGCCGGTTTTTGTACGCCTTTATCGGAATTTATGATATTGATAACATGGGCTTTTCGTGCTAAAATAGGGAATGTTGTTTTAACGGCTTTCTGAAAACGCATGTGTCAAAGCTCAACTCGACGCGTCTGTCGGAGGATACGATATGATCGATGTGGCTGCCGCCCTCATATGGGACGGCGACAGGTTTATGATATGCAGACGTCCCGCTCACAAGGCCCGCGGCCTGCTCTGGGAGTTCCCGGGGGGCAAACGGGAGGAGGGCGAGACCCTTCAGCAGTGCCTTGCCCGGGAGTGCCGGGAGGAACTCGACGTCGAGCTGGAGGTGGGCGACAGGTACATGGAGCTTGTCCACGAGTATCCGGATCTCACTGTGCGGCTGAGTCTCTTCAACTCGCGCATAGCCTCCGGCGAGCCGAAGCTGCTGGAGCACTGCGGCATAGAGTGGATACGGGCCGCCGACACGGACAAATATGAATTCTGTCCCGCGGATGAGTCCATCCTGCTCAAGCTGAGACAGGACGCCGGACTATGACAGATAAAAACGAGCTGGTACGGAAAATATCCGAGAACGAGGATGACCGTCTCCTGCTTCGCCGCGTACTGGACTGCGCGGACAGACGCGACCGGCAGAATATTCCGACCGGCACGAGGTTCTTAAGCGGCAGACAGCAGCTGCTGGCCCAAAAGCTCCTTCAGGCCGGCCGCTGCGGCGACTACATCCTCAGCGGCGGATATGACGAGGCCGAGCGTAAGCTCATCATATTCCTGCCCGAATGGATGGACGGCATTCCCCCCTCCGGTGAGGACAGCCCTCTTGCCATTGTCCGCTGTGAGTACTCTGACAAAAAAGCGGAGATCAGCCACAGGGATGTGCTTGGCGCTATCATGGGGCTGGGGATAGAGCGGGATACCGTGGGTGACATACTGCCCTGCCGGGGCAGCGCGGACTTTTTCATCCTGCGGGAGCTGCTGTCCTTCGTGCTGCAGAGCATGGAAAAGGCGGGCCGTGAGCGGCTGACACTCAGGGAGATATCGGCGGACGAGCTGCTCATACCCGAGTCCCGCTTTGTGCTTGTCCGCGACACAGTGTCCATGACACGCCTGGACGCGGTGCTGGCCTCCGGTCTGGGCATGGCCAGAGAGAAGGCGGCTGAGCTGGTCCGCTCCGGAAAAGTGCGGGTGGAGCACACGGAGTGCTTAAAGCCTGACCGCAGACTTTCCGAGGGCTGCGTCATAAGCGTACGGGGCCGCGGAAAGCTTGAACTGCACGAGATAGGCTGCGTCACAAGGAAGGGACGCACCGCCATAGTAATAAAAAAATATATTTGATGGTGATATATATGTCTGATAATTACAGCGAATCCAGTCTGTGGATGCGCGGCAATGTGGAGAGCCTGTTCAACGCTGTCAGAAGGGTCGACGCCAGCAAAAAGCGCATAACCAGCGTCATGGAGCCGGAGTTTTACGACTGTTCCTTCGAGGAAAAGTGGCTCACCCTCTCCTTTGAGGTGCTGGACTGCGAATTAAACCCCAACAAAACCATGATGGGGGGACTGATCGCAACGGCCCTTGACATAACATACGGCGTTCTGGTCATCAGCCTCACCGGGCAGGACAGCCCTCCGACCATAAATCTCAACGTCAACTTCGTGCGCCCCATAGCCGCCGGGGATACCCTTCTCTGCACGGCCAAGGTCACCAGCTGGGGCAAGAAGGTAATCCATTTGAGCTGTGAGGGCATATGCAAGTCAAACGGCAAGACAGCAGTCAGCTCCACCGCCGTTTTCCTCAGCCCCGACCAGTGGCAGAGCGAGAGTTGAGCATGGAAAAAAGCGAGAGAAGCGCCAAAATGCTGGAATTCGTCCGCAAGCTGGTGGACGACGAGAACGTCCAGCTGAGAAACGGTTTTTCCAGCTGTTTAAAGCCCACAGTGCTGGACTGCTCATATGAGGACTCCACCCTCACCATAGCCTACGACATGACCCTGGCCCACACGGATATGGACGGCTCCGTGGCAAAGGGCATATTGGCCACGGTCCTTGACCTGTCCTGCGGCATACTCGTCACCGGGCTCAACGGCTCCAGCTATCCCCCAACTATAAGGATAAACGCCAACTTTATTTGCCCTGTCCACACCGGCGACACCCTCATATGCAGGTCCTATGCGCGAAACTTCGGCTCAAAGACCGTGAACCTGTACTGCGAGGCCTTCACAAAGGACCACGATGGGCCCGTGGCCACGGCCACCTGCGTGTTCATAAGCCCCAGAGTGTGGGCCTCCTGACCGCAACCCTGAACCGATAAACTGAATAAAGCGGCTATATATCAAGCCCCCTCGGTTTCCAAAAGCCGAGGGGGCTTTGCTGTCTTATTGCTTGTACCGCACTGTAATCCTAACTCTTTCGTGCTTACTCTTCCTTCTTGATCATGCGTTCCGTCTCTTCGAAGAGCCGGGCTGTTTCTTCCTTGATCCGTTGTTTCTCTTCTTCGCTCAGTTCTGCGTCCGAATCCCAGTCCTTTATTTTGTCCCTCGGTATGCGCAGCAGATTCCCCTTGCTGTCCTCCACCCAGTAATAATCCATCTTCTTCTCTCCTTCCATTCGAATAATCTTCCCCCGAGTACCACTCCCCGCCGTCTCTCGGCGGAGCTCTGCCCGGCCGGTCTCCTCTCCGCCACGGCTCACAACAGCTCTCTGTAGTAAAGCCCGCCGGTGCGGGGCCGGTCGGATTTCAGTCCCCGCTCAAATTCATCTATCACCCTCATGCAGTCCTCTGGACTCTCCCTTGTGAAATACAGCAGGAGATAGTCCGGCCCGTCGGTGTCCCGCTCCGCTATGTGCAGGGGAACCGAGTTTAAAAGCGTTGAGTATTTTCTATCCCCGCACTCCACCGGGAAATCTATCCCCATGCGATCCGTGAGCCGTCCCCTTCCGCCGCACTTTCCGCAGCCGACGGATGCCCGCACGGGGCAGGCCCTGAAACGCATCAGCGGCAGACGTCCGTATGCGGCTATGCCCCGGTATATGCTGCCGCCGAGGGCTTTAGTTTTCGACATGGACAGCTCGAAGGAGACTGTCACGCTCTCAAGGCCCAGGGCCTCGTAAAACTCAAGGGCCCGGGTGTTGAGTATGTTCAGGCCGAAGCCCCCGTGCACCGCAAGTCCCAGGCGGCGGCCGAGCTCTATTCCGTATATGTTGTCCGTCATGATATGCCCGAGCCCTGCCCTGGCCAGCTTCTCAAGCTTTCTGCCGAAGGCGTCCTCATCCTCCGGGAACAGGGCGGCGGGCAATTGAGCCGTAAGCTTATCCCCGAAGCGCTCTATATCCACGGGCCTGATTTTCTCGGCCGGTACGATAATCCGTTCCAGCCTTTCGATTCCCGTCACCTGTTCCAGGCTGTAAAAGCGGCCCCACAGGCTCTTTCGTCCCTTCGGCACATAGCGCACGGGGTCCGGTACGTGATACGCCTTCGCCTCGTGGGGCGTTATCCTGCCCCGCCGCTCCAAAAGCTCCGACAGGGCGTCCCGCCTCATGGCGTTCAGGGCCGAGACGGGCAACATGAGGCCGCTCTCCATCTCAGCTCTGAAACTATTGACATAAAAGGGCGTGCCGCCCGTTTTTTCAAGGTTTTTCCGCGCCCCCTGCTCATCCGTGGGGCGTGTGCGGGCCGCCTCGGGCGCGGGTCCGGTGACGCTTACGCGGCGCACTCCGTCGTCCACCGACAGCAGGGTCTTTTCCCTGTCCATTGAAAACTCCATGTCCACGGGCACACGGGAAAGCTCGTCCCTGTACAGCGCGGTCAGCTTGCCCAGCACAGCCTCCGCCCCGGTGACGTCCTCCCGGCGGCGGTAGCCGAACATGTCCGCTCCGCGCTTCCCGGTGAGATAGCCGTCGGTGAAGCCGCTGCGGGAGAACACCGCCCTCAGGCTTTCGATATCGTACTCCTCCCCCGCGAGAGCCCGGCGGCAGGCCGTGACGGCGGCGGCCACATACTCGGGGCGCTTCATCCGCCCCTCTATCTTGAACACATCCACCCCGGCGTCTGCCATCTCCCTGATGTGGGATATGAGCGACATGTCCTTGAGTGACAGAGCGTACTCCCTGCCCCCGCAGCGCCAGTCCAGGCGGCAGGGCTGGGCGCAGAGCCCCCGGTTCCCGCTGCGCCCTCCCAGCATGGCGGACAGGCTGCAGGCCCCGGACAGGCTCATGCAGTGGGCCCCGTGTACGAAGGCCTCGGTCTGCGCGCTTATGCTGTCGCATATCTTCCGCATCTCCTCAAGGCTCAGCTCCCGGGCCAGCACTATGCAGTCGTATCCCTGATCCTCCAGAAAACGGGCGCCGTCCGTATTGTGCACGGCGGTCTGCGTGGAAGCCACACGCTTTATATCCGGGTATTTGTTTAAAAAAAGGCGCAGCACGGCCATGTCCTGAATGATCACCGCGTCTACGCCGGAGGACGCCAGAAGCTCGGCGTTCTCCTCCAAGTCCCTCATCTCGGAGTCCATAACAAGGGTGTTCACCGTGACACAGAGCTCCACGCCCCTGGCGTGGCAGTACGACACAGCACGAGGCAGACTCTCCTCGTCAAAGTTCCGGGCGTTCCTGCGGGCATTGAAGCCCTTTGTCCCCAGATATACCGAGTCAGCCCCGCTGCGCACCGCGGCAGTAAGCTGTTCAAAGCCCCCGGACGGGGCAAGTATCTCCGCCATTCGAGCTCCCTCCGCATTCCGTTTAAGCCGCCGGCCCAAAAACAGGCAGGCAGCGATCCTTTGTTCCTAGTGTCCCACAGTCCGCGCGGCTTTTATAGCGGCAGCCCGCACTTATCCTCCCCGACTGACAAAATATTAATTTTTATTAATTTTCGCGAA